>JBAQLR010000103.1:0-10095 GCA_049302035.1 Syntrophales bacterium | reverse complement strand
TGGACTGGCTCGAACGTGCCAATCTGCTCATTCGGGTTCCCATTGTAGATACGGTCGGCATTCCCCTTTTCGGGTATGCGAAGGAAAATCGCTTCAAACTCTATTTCTTTGACGTGGGACTGCTGGGCGCCGCAAGCGGCATCGCTCCAACCACGTTCCTGAATTATGATTTCGGCAGTTATCAGGGTTATGTGGCGGAGAATTTTGTGGCTCAGGAACTGCGGGCCGCAGGTGAAAAGGCCCTCTACTGCTTATTATCGCCGGTCAAAAATTGGGCCAAAATCACCGGATAAAATGAGACCAGTACGTTCAGCAGGAACAGCTATGTGTACCCGGTGCAAAATGTGCACTGGTAAAATGGGGGAATGAATCAAAGCTTCCGCCCTGTCTCTTTACGTTGGAATCATGTGCCCCTCGGGCTTTTGGACATCTTTCGATAGCCATTCCTCATTGGGTGATAGTGCAGCATAGTACAAGGTAGCCTGAGTGTCAAATAAGAATTAAAGTAACTAAATGGAATAAAATTAAGAAAATAGAGATTAAAATCCCTTCAGGAATGAAATGGATGGCCTCATATGACCGGTGATACTGGGATACTTTTACACCGGTGATACTGGCATAGAATTAAGGCGGCAATAATACGGATGCGTGCCCGAAAACGGAGCAAGGGGCATGATCATCACAAATGGGCTCCCCAAACGGTCATTTTGAGGTTGCAAATTGTCGCCATAGGCCAAATTTTGATTGGGATTCTCTGGTAAAGTTTTCAGTTCGGCTCTATTTTTTTAAAAAGCCGGGCGGAAAGACACTGAAAAACGAACTGCAATAAAATTCAAAGCTCTCGCAAATTTTCCTTGACAACAAAAAAACTTCATATTAGAGTCCACGCAAAAGAACGATCGTTCGCTAATGCAAGGCAATGTTGTTGTGCATCGGCCAGGCGGCTGGTCAAGAGGGCAAATAATTGAGCAAATCCAATCTGGAAAAAAAAATTTTGGATACGGCGACAGAGCTGTTTGCCGAGCACGGCTTCGTCAAGGCGTCGATTCGCGACATCGCCAAGCAGGTCAATGGCAGCAATTCCTGCCTTTACGTTTATTTTAAAAACAAGGATGAGATACTGTTCCGCATCATTACGGATGTAGGAGCGGAGCTTATCCATGCGTTAAATGCGGTAATTAGTGAAAATGAAGATCCCGTCGAATGCCTGAAGCAGATGATCTATGCGCAAATTTTGCTCTCCATGAATGCACCGAAGAAAATGAAGATATACCTGGAAGAGCAATACCAATTGTCGCCTGCCTTGAAGGAACGGGCGTTGCAGCAGCATCGGGAGATTTATGATCTTTATTATGGCGCTCTTGACGCTTTGGAAAAAGCGGGGCTCCTTTGCGCGCAAATCGACAAGGTGGTCATGACTTTTGGAATTTTTTCCCATATGAACTGGGTCTATCGCTGGCTGAATCCCGCCGGGCCGCTTTCTGTCGAAGAAGTGGCAAAGCACAGCATCACGATGCTCTTGCGCTCCATCCTGCAAAATCCACCTTCTGAGGTGCGGGTATAAGTAATGAAAACCATCTATGCTGTAAAGGAGGTCTTATGAATTACGAGAACATCATCTACGAGATGAAGGAAGGTATCGGCTTTCTTACCGTCAATCGTCCCGACAAGCTGAATGCCCTGAATGGCAAGGTTATTGAGGAGATCCTGCATCTGCTCGCCGAGGTAAAACGCGATGATGGGGTAAAGGCGCTGATCGTGACCGGTTCGGGGGCCAAGGCCTTTGTTGCGGGCGCTGATATCCCGGAAATTCAGGATATCGGTCTGAAAGAGGGACTCGATTTTCCCCGCAAAGGCCAGGAGATGACCAGGAACCTGGAAGAACTGGGTAAACCGAGTATCGCGGCCGTAAACGGCTTGGCCTTGGGCGGCGGGTGCGAATTGGCTCTGGCCTGTACCTTCCGCATCCTGTCCGAAAACGCCAAGTTGGGCTTGCCGGAACTGGCCCTGGGCGCCATGCCCGGCTATGGGGGGACACAGCGCATGAGCCGGATGATCGGGAAATCCCGCGCGCTTTGGATGATGCTGACAGGCGACATGATCGGCGCTCCGGAAGCCCTGCAACTGGGACTGGCCAATAAGGTCGTGAAGCTGGAGGAGTTAATCGATACGGCGACGGAGACGGCCAGGAAGATCGCCCAGAAACCGCCTTTGGCGGTAAAAATGGCGATCATGGCAGTCAACCATGGCGCGGAAACGGATTTGGAAACGGGGCTGTTTCTGGAAGCGGCTCTGGCTAACGTGCTTTTAGGTTCCCAGGATAAAGCGGAGGGCATCAACGCCTTTTTGGAAAAGAGAAAACCCGTCTTTACCGGTAAATAATAATTTCTTGTAGAATGGAAGGAGGAGTTCAGGATGTTTGAACAATTTAAGGATTGGTATGACAAGCACCATGAATATGCTGAAGATTGGAAGGTCAGGACCGGCGGCAAGGTGTTGGCCTACATTTGCACCTATGTGCCCGAGGAAATACTGTATGCTGCCGATATATTGCCGGTCAAGGTTTACGGCAGCCATGAGGCGTCGGATCTTACGGAAAGGCATATCTTCGGGATGTACTGTCCTTTCTGCCGTGATTCCTTGGCGCAAGTATTGAAAGGGCGCTATGATTACGCTGAGGGAGTCGCGATTGGTCAGGCTTGTATGCATGATCGCCAGGTTTTCTGGAGTTGGCAGATTCACAAGCCGACGCCGTTCATGTACTATATCCCCATGCCGGTCAATGTGCAGAGCGTCCACGCCCTGCCCCATCTGGCGGCAGAATACAAGCTGTTCAAAGAAGCGGTGGAGAAATGGATTGGCAGGGAAATTACCGATAAAGACCTTGATCGCGGCATTGAGATTGTAAATAAAAACCGGGAGTTGATGCGGAAGGTTTATGAATTCCGTAATGAGGACAATCCCCCGCTTACAGGCGTGGAAGTGATGCATATGACTGCTTCCAGCCAGATGGTCGATAAAAGAGAGCATAACAAGGCGCTGGAAAAATTGTTGAAAGAATTGCCTTCCCGTAAGATGGATCGGAAAACCGGCATTCGCCTGATGGTTGTGGGCAGTGAAAGTGATGATATCGAATTCATGGAGATGGTTGAGTCATTGAATACCACCTTCGTGGCCGATGATCACTGCACCGCCAGCCGTGCCTTCTGGAATAGTGTCGTGCCCCAGGAAGACAGGCTGAAGGCCATTGCCAAGCGCTATCTGGATCGCCCTCCCTGTCCTACCAAGGATGTTACCACGAAATTCAAGAGATTCGGCCATGTGCTGAAAATGGCCAAGGAAGCCAAGGTTGAGGGGGCAATTATTATCCAACAAAAGTTCTGTGATCCCCACGAAATCGACATCCCGCTTTTGAGAAAAAGATTTGAGGATGAAGGGATTCGGACCTATTTCCTGGAGCTGGACGTAACCGTTCCCGTCGGGCAGTTCAAGATTCGGGTGGAGGCCTTTTTGGAGATGCTAAGAGCGGACGACCTACCCTATTAATGGAGAGTGGGAAACCTGTTATTTTAAAATAATAATCATGAAGGAGGATATAAGACATGTCTGAGATAAAGAGGTATAAAACCGAGCCTCTGAAATGCTGGGATAAGGCCAAGGAATTGAGATTGCAATATTACAAGGACTACGCCGAGGCGAAGTCCAAAGGGGGATTCCGCTGGAGCGGCGGCGCGGAGGCGATCGATGTGATTCCCTATGCCTTCGGCGATGATGTGCATGCCTTGACGGCGGAACCCTATGCCGCGGCGATCGCCTTTAATCCCGAGTTTGCCCATGAGTGCGAGCAAGCGCTGGAAGCCAAGGGCTGGGCCCGCGATATGTGCGCTTACATGCGTAACTACTGGGGCTCCGTTTTAATAAATAAATATGCCTTTGGCGGCGAGTTTCCCAAGCCGGATTTTAATCTCCAATCCGGGTTCTGCTGCACCCATGCGAAATGGTTTCAGGTGTTGAGCCTCTGGGAGGATGTTCCCTATTACAATATCGATATCAGTGTCCCTCCCTTCTGGAAAGAAGAACAGCCTAACCGTGTCCAGTACATTGTTGATCAGATGCATGAAGCCATTGAGTTTGTTGAAAAAGCCACCGGCAGAAAGTGCGACGACGAGCGGTTGATCGAGGGTGTCTATAATGATTCGCGGACTACCTCTCTCTGGGCTAAAATCAGCGAACTTAACCAGGCGACGCCTGCGCCCATCGATGAAAAATCCATGTATTCGCTCTATGTGTTCACGACCCTGGATCGGGCGAAAAAAGAATTTGTGGATTTTTACGAGGAACTTTATGCGGAGACCAAAGACCGGGTTGAAAGAGGCATCGCCGCTCTGGCTACCGAGCGATTCCGGCTCATGAGCGACAGTCAGCCCCCCTGGGCATTTCTGCGGGTTTGGAGATATCTGGAGCAATTCGGTGTGGTCTCCACCGGTTCGATATACACGGTCGGCCTGGAAGGGGTGTGGGATATTGATGCCGACTACCACATGACGCCTAGGGAAGATCTAAAGTCGCGCGGCGTGGTGCTCACGAACCGCGACGATGCTTTAAGGGCCATGGCGGATTGGCATATGAGACGTCCCATTTTTTCCATGTTTTACAATACGGAGTGGAAGAGCAGGCTGATGGTGCAATATGCCAAACAATGGCATTGCGACGCAGCCATGCTCCATCTGAACCGGGGATGTGAAGGCACTTCTCTGGGGGTTATGGAGAATCGCACCGCTTTACAGAATACCGGCCTGCCCGTATTGACCTATGAAGGCAACATGGGAGATGACCGGGATTTTGACGAAGGCCGCACGATCGCCAGGATTGACACTTTTATGGAAGGTTTGGGGCTGAAAAAGCTCACCTAACCCCGATAAACGGGACAAGTAGGTTTAAGATATTATTTTTTGAAGGAGGTTATGATGATAACAGCAGGTGTAGATCTCGGGGCGAAAACCGTTAAAGTGGTGATTCTCAGGGATGACGAGGTAATCGGTAGAGGAATGACCATTACCGGACTGGACCAGAAGGAATCCGCCGAGAAGGCTTTTGCGAGCGCTCTTAAGGAAGCTAAACTGGAGCTTAAGGACATAGAAAAAGTGGCCGGTACGGGCTGTGGACGCGCCGAGGCGCCCTACGCCACCAGCCATATTACCGAGGTGGGCGCGGATGCGAAAGGGGCGTTTTTTCTTAACCCGGCGGTCCGCACGGTCATTGACGTGGGTGGAGAAGAGGGACGGGGGATCAAATGTTCCGCCGAAGGCAGGGCCGTGGATTTTGCTATTAACGAAAAGTGCGCCGCCGGCGCCGGGGCCTTTGTAGAGGCCATGGCCCGCGCCCTGGAACGCTCTTTAGAGGATTTTGCCAAGCTGGCTCTTACTTCCACCAAAAGCATTCCCATGAATGCCCAGTGTGCCGTTTTCGCCGAATCAGAAGTAGTTTCTCTGATCCATGCCAAAACTGCCCATGAGGATATTTCCCGGGCCGTGCATGATTCTATTTCCGACCGGATCACCTCCATGGTGAGGAGGGTCGGCATCGAGAAGGAAGTGATGCTCATCGGCGGCGTGGCCTATAATGTGGGGTTTGTTAATTCCCTTAATCGCAGCTTGAATTTGGAAGTAGTGATTCCGGATCATCCGGAGTATGTGGGGGCCCTGGGCGCCGCCTTAACCGCCGCAGGCAAATAAAAATAGAGGGAGGTAGAAAGCGATTATGGCTGAAGAAAAGAAAGAATATTGGAGATGGCTGGAGTCCAACTGGACCAGCCCTGATATAGATTGGAAAAAAGGTGGTATTGTGAGCGCGGGGGTGGATGTTGGTTCCGTCAGCACCCAGGCCGTGATCATGGTCGATGGCCAGTTGTATGCCTATGCGAATATGCGGACGGGTTCCGACAGTCCGAACAGTGCGCAGAATGCCTTCAACAAGGCTTTAGAAGGTACGGACATGACCGAGAAGGATGTGGAATATTGCGTGGGCACAGGTTATGGCCGGGTCAATGTGCCGATGGCCAAGCGAGCAATCACGGAGATTGCCTGCCACGCCCGGGGGGCAAACTTCATGTACGGCCCCACGGTGCGTACCGTGCTCGACATGGGTGGTCAGGATTGCAAGGCGATTCGCATTGATGAAAAGGGCAAGGTGGAATCCTTTCTGATGAACGACAAATGCGCCGCCGGGACAGGCCGGGGGATGGAGGTCTTTTCCGACCTGTTGACAGTCTCCATTAACGATGTGGGGGCGATGTCCCTGGAGGTGGAGGAAGAGCCGGAGCCGGTCAGCAGCACTTGCGTGATCTTTGCCAAAACCGAAGCGACGGGTCTGCTCCGGCAGGGCTGGCCCAAGAATAAAGTGTTGGCCGCTTACAGTCGGGCGATGGCAGGTCGGGTAAATGAACTGCTGCAGCGGGTAGGCGTGGAGAAGGATTTCGCCATTACCGGGGGTATTGCCAAGAATATAGGCATCGTCACCCGTATCGAGAAGCTGTTAGGCTTGACCGCTCTGCCCCCGAAGTATGATACGCAACTGGCCGGGGCGGTAGGGGCGGCATTGTTTGCCAAAGGTTTGGCAGAGAAGGATCGTCAGGCCAAGGGTTAGTAAGCTGGAATCTGCTTCCCGCTGGGAAGCAGATTCTTTAGCGAACCTATCCCGTTTATCGGGATTAAGGAGAGAAAATATGCTTGCCAATTACGGTTACATGGATGGGGCCGGTAGTTATTTCATCACCGTTGACACGGACAAATGCAACAGCTGCGGTAAATGCGTTCCCGCTTGCCCGCAGGCCGTTTTTGAAATGGGACCGGACGATGGTGATCCGATGCGTGATGACCCGGTGGCGAAAGTAGCGGCAGGAGAGCGGAAAAAAATAAAATACACCTGCGCCCCCTGCAAGCGGTATCTTACTTCGTTGTCGGGTGTGAAAAACGAAGCGTCCGTCGAGGGGATGAAAAAGCTGCCCTGTGTATCCGCTTGCGCGCTAGGGGCGATTGCTCATTCCTGGTAAATAATAGTTGAGAATGGGGTAACGCATGGCCGAAATAAAGCTGATTATTAACGATCGGGAAGTTAAGACCGCTTTGGGCAAGACAGTGCTACAGGCCGCTCTGGATGCGGGTATTTATATTCCCACCCTTTGTTCCCATCCTGATTTGCCTAATTTCACCGCTGCCCAGCCAAGTGAATTCGTTTACCAGGGCCGGGATAAAATCACAGCCAGGGGCGAATTATCAGGCTTGGAAGGTGGCTGTAAGCTTTGTCTCGTGCAGATCGCGGGGCAAGACGGCTTATCCTTTGCCTGTCAAAGCGAAGCCAGGGAGGGGATGTCCGTAAAAACCGATGCGCCGGAGATTCAGACGGAACGAAAAAAGCATCTGGCCGTCATTTTGGCTGACCATCCCCACGCCTGCCTTACCTGCGCTCAAAGGGAAGGCTGTACCAGGGAGCCCTGCTCCAGCAACGTCGCGGTCAAGGAACGTTGCTGTGCCCGGCTGGGAAATTGTGAATTGCAAAAAGTTGCCGAGTACATCGGCATCCCCGATGATACCCCGCGTTTTGTTTATCGCAACATTCCCGTAATCACCGCCGATCCTCTCTATAACCGTGATTTTAATCTTTGTATCGGTTGCCTGCGCTGTGTGCGTGCCTGTAATGCACTGCGGGGATGCGAAGTGCTGGGCTTCGTGGTGCAGAATGGCAAGGTGGCGTTGGGACTCCGGAAAGCCCCCCTGTTGAAGGAGGCCGATTGCAGCTTCTGCGGGGCTTGCGTGGAAGTTTGTCCCACCGGGGCGCTCACCGACAAAAATAAAATCACCGAGGCAAATCGTGAAAAGACGCTCGTGCCTTGCCGCCCTGCCTGTCCCGCCGGCATTGATGTGCCGCGCTACGTGCGTTTAATCGCCGAGGAAAAGTTTGGCGAAGCGGTGGCGGTGATCAGGGAAAAGGCGCCCTTTCCCGGGGTATTGGGACATGTCTGCTATCACCCCTGCGAGACGGCTTGCAGGCGTGGCGAGGTGAATCAGGCGATATCGATCTGTGCGCTTAAAGGGTTTGCTGCCGGACATGATACCCGCTTATGGAAAAAGAGAGAAAAGGTCGCTCCGCCCACGGGGAAAAAAGTGGCAATTATCGGTTCCGGCCCGGCTGGCTTGACGGCGGCCTATTATCTGGCAAGATTAGGGCACGGCGTGACGGTATTTGAGGGATTGTCCGAAGTGGGGGGGATGATGAAAGTAGGCATGGTCGGCAAGACCCTCCCTCGCGAGGTGCTTGATGAAGAAATAAAGACGATAAGGGATCTGGGAGTGCAGATGCAGACGGACTGCAGGATTGATTCCCTGGAGGACCTTTTTGCCCAGGATTATGCGGCGATCTTCATTGCCGCAGGCGCGCCTCACAAAAAGTTCAATGTGATTTTAGCGCAGCAGCCTGATGTCATGATAAAATGGGGGCTGCAGGGAGAAGCTGGAGAAGCCCCGACCGTTGACAGCGCTACTTTGTCCACGGCCAGGAAAGGGGTTTTTGCCGGTGGGGACATCGTGCGTGGCCCGGCACTGGTAAAAAAACGTCGGGCCTGACCACGATAACCGAATTATAATAAGGGTTCTAAAATGGATGCCGTGAATATGGAGAAAGTTAATCAAATTATCGAGGGACGAATTGCGGACAGAGGGTCGCTGATTCAGATATTGCTGGACGTTCAGCAAAGTTATCACTGGATTCCACCGGCGGCGGCGGCTTTGATCAGTGAACGTATTGATGTGCCTCTAAGCCAGGTCTATCGGGTCGCCAGTTTTTATAAATCGCTGAGCCTGGCGCCACGGGGAAGGCACTTTGCCAAGGTCTGCATGGGCACCGCCTGCTATGTGCGGGGCGGGAAAGAGGTTATGGAAAAAGCCAGCGAGATTCTGGGTGTTGAGGCAGGTGGCACAACTGCTGATATGAAATTTACCCTGGAAAAGGTTAGTTGCATCGGCTGTTGTTCCTTGGGACCGATGATAACCGTTGATAGCGAGTATTATGGCAAGATTTCACCGGAAAAGGTTGTGGAAATCTTAGAGAATTACGATTGACGAGGAGGGACTTGTGCCCAGACTAAATTCCGTTTCCGAGCTGGAAAAATTGCAAAAGGATATTTTGGCGAAACGAAACCCCCAAAAACCCTGTCTCGCGTTATGTGTGGGCACCGGGTGTATTCCATTGGGAGCCAAGAAGGTTTTAGCGGCTTTTAGGGAGGAAATAAAAAATCAGGGGGTTGAGGATAAAATAGATTTAAAAGAGACGGGATGCCCCGGTTTTTGTGAAAAGGGGCCGCTCGTCAGCGTCTATCCCGAAGGGATATGCTACTGCGGCGTTAAGGTTGAAGATGTTGCGCAGGTTGTGGCGCAAACCGCCCAGGGGAAGATTGTCGATAGCCTCCTCTACGTTGACCATGTGACCGGCGAGAAAATTGTCCATGAACAGGACATCCCCTTTTATAAATACCAGCGGCGGCTGCTGCTCGGTAACAACTCCCGGCTCAATCCCCAGGAGATCGAGGACAGTCTGGCCCTGGGCGGTTATGCTGCCCTGGCCAAAGTGCTTTTACTGATGACACCGGAGCAGGTGATCGCCGAGGTGGAAACATCGCAGCTCCGGGGGCGCGGCGGCGCCGGTTTCCCGACAGGCCGAAAATGGCGTATTGCCAGAAATTCTCCCGGCGAAGTGAAGTACGTCATCGTTAACTGCGATGAAGGCGATCCCGGGGCCTACATGGACAGATCCCTCATGGAAGGCAACCCCCACGCTATTCTGGAAGGGCTGATCATCGGCGCCTACGCCATGGATGCTACGGAAGGCATCATCTACGTCCGCGAGGAATATCCCCTGGCGGTGGAAAATGCCGAGATTGCCCTCAGGCAGGCGGAGGAATATGGCCTCCTCGGGAAGAATATTCTTGGCTCCGGTTTTGATTTCCATGTGAAAATCATCCGTGGCGGCGGGGCTTTCGTGTGCGGGGAGGAAACCGCCTTGATCGCTTCCCTGGAGGGGGAGCCGGGCGAACCACGGCAG
>JBAQLR010000102.1:0-32820 GCA_049302035.1 Syntrophales bacterium | reverse complement strand
GCCGGCGGGCGCGGCATGCCGCGCTCGCGCCCTCCCTTTCCGGCTGGCAAGGGGCTCTGGGGAAAACCCACCAATATAAATAATGTGGAGACGTTGGCTAATGTCTCCGCAATTCTGGCGCGGGGCGCAAGGTGGTTCGCGAGCTACGGGACGGAAAAAAGCAAAGGGACGAAGACCTTTTCTCTTGCCGGAAAGGTGCAGAGAACCGGTCTCATCGAAGTTCCCATGGGCATCAGCCTGGGGGAGATTATCAATGAGATTGGAGGGGGGGTGCCCAAGGGGAAAACGCTCAAAGCCGTCCAGACCGGGGGACCCTCCGGAGGATGTATTCCCGCTGAACTTTTCGATCTTCCTGTGGACTACGAGTCGCTGGCCGAGGCCGGTTCCATCATGGGCTCCGGAGGCATGGTGGTGATGGACGAGAATACGTGTATGGTGGACATCACCCGCTATTTTCAAGCTTTTACCGCCGAGGAATCCTGCGGCAAATGCATACCCTGTCGTCTGGGGACTCGACAGACGCTGGACATCCTCAATGATATTTGCGCAGGGCAGGCAGCGCCAGAGGATCTGGAGGTCATTGAAAGGGTTAGCGAAACCGTGCGCAAAGGTTCGCTGTGCGGACTGGGACAGACAGCTCCCAACCCCGTGCGAACTACTTTGCGCTACTTTCGTCCGGAATACGAGCATCATATCCTTGATAAAAAATGCCCGGCAGGTGTTTGTAAGGCCCTGTTCCATTTTGAGATCGATGCCGGGAAATGCGACGGCTGCGGGGTTTGCGCCCGCAAATGCCCTGTCCAGGCAGTCACCGGCAAAAAAAAGACACCTCATGTTATTGATCAGGACAAATGTACCAAGTGCAGTATATGTTACGAGTCTTGCAAGTTCCAGTCAATCCTGATCTGTTAGTAGAATATATAAGGCCGGGGAGGTAAAAGCCATGAAGCGCATCAGCCTTATTGTTGACGGTCGGACGGTAACCGTCCCGGAAGGTTCTACCGTCCTGGATGCTATTCGGGAATCGGGGCATTACGTGCCCACCCTTTGTCACGACCCGGCACTGAAACCCTTTGGGGGCTGTCGGTTATGTATAGTCGAAATTGAGGGCGTGCGCGGGCTGCCGACCTCCTGCACCACACCTGCGCAGAAAGGCATGATAGTTTATACGGAGACAGAGGAAATCCGGACGGTACGGAGGACTATCGTTGAGCTGACTATTGCCAACCATCCCTATGACTGCCTCCTGTGCAATACAAACCAGGAGTGCGAGCTCTTAAGGGTGGCTCGATATGTAGGGGTGCAGCAAAACTCAGTTGAGCGCCTCCGCCGCGGAAGATTGACAAAACTTCCGGACAGATCCAATCCCGCCTATGATTTTGATCCCAATAAATGCATCCTCTGCGGAAGATGCGTGCGAACCTGCGACGAGATCGTGGGAGTCGGGGCTATTGATTTCGCCTACCGAGGTTATGATACGTTGGTGAGCCCCTTTGGGGCAAAACCCCTGGCCCTCTCAGTATGCCAGACCTGCGGCGAGTGTGTGGAACATTGCCCTACCGGGGCTTTGACTGCCAAGCATGTCCTTTCAGCGCAAAACGAGGTCAAGACTGTTTGTCCTTATTGCGGAGTCGGCTGCGGCATCTATCTCGGAGTTCGTGGGCCGAATATTGTGCACGTGCGAGGCGACAGCGAGAGCCCCGTTAATCGAGGGGAACTCTGTGTCAAGGGTCGTTATGGAATAGATTTTGTCAACCATCCGGATCGGCTGATCCGCCCCCTCATTCGAAAGGAGGGGGCGCCAAAAGGTGTTTACCCGCGTGAGATATCGGAGGCCTTTCGGGAAGCGGATTGGAACGAAGCGCTGGACCGTGTATCGCAAGGGCTTGCGCGGACTCGTGACCACCACGGCCCTGATGCAATCGGAGTGCTCAGCTCGGCCAAATGCACCAATGAGGAAAATTATCTCCTGCAAAAATTCGCCCGGGCAGTAATTGGGACCAATAACGTGGACCACTGCGCCCGCCTTTGTCATGCCTCCACCGTGACCGCCGCAATGGCGGCCTTCGGGGATGGCGCCATGAGTAATTCCATTGCCGATGTTGACTATGCCGACCTGTTCTTTGTCATCGGGTCAAACACAACGGAGTGCCATCCCATCATCGGGCGAAAAATCCGGCGGGCCGTCAAAAACAATGGAGCGAAACTAATTGTTGCCGATCCCCGTGCTATCGAGTTGACTGAATTGGCCGATGTCCATATGGCCCATTTCCCCGGTACGGATGTTGCCCTTCTGAATGGAATGATGCGGCATATTCTGGAAACAGGCCTCCATAACCGGGCGTTTATGGCAGAGCGATGCGAAGACGTTGAGTTGTTCCTGGCATCCCTGGACCGGTACGATTTGAAAGCAGTGGAGGAAATCACCGGCGTGGCTGGGAAAAAAATACGGCAGAGCGCCCTGCTGTTCGGCAAAGCAAAAAGGGCGATGATCCTCTATGGCATGGGTGTCACGCAGCACACCTGTGGAACGGATAACGTAAAGGCCGTTGCCAACCTCCTCATGCTCACGGGAAATATGGGCCGCCGGGGAACGGGATTCGCACCCCTTCGGGGGCAGAATAATGTTCAGGGCGCCTGCGATATGGGGGCATTACCCGTTGTTTATCCTGGCTATCAGCGAGTAGACGACCCCGGCGTGAGGATGAAATTCACAGGGGATTGGGGAAGGAAATTGAGCGAAAAACCCGGTCTGACGATTACGGAAATGATACAGGCAGCCCATGAGGGGCGGCTCAAAACCCTGTACGTGATGGGGGAAAACCCCATGCTGAGCGAACCCAACCTGAATCATGCAAAAGAGGCATTTGCCCGGCTGGAGATGCTGGTCGTCCAGGACATCTTTCTTACGGAAACGGCCCAAATGGCCGACGTGGTCCTGCCTGCCGCCTGCTTTGCCGAAAAATACGGGACATTCACGAGCACGGAACGCCGCGTGCAAATGGTTCGGAAGGCCATTAATCCGCCGGGAGAGGCCAGGGTTGACTGGGAGATCATTGCCGAGATCTCACGCCGGATGGGGTATCCCATGAACTATGCATCTACTGCGGAAATCATGTCTGAAATTGCCCGGCTTACCCCTATTTACGGAGGGATAAACCATGGCCGCTTGACCGGCGCAGGGCTACAATGGCCCTGCCGGGATTCGGAACACCCCGGCACCCCCATGCTTCATATTGGTCAATTCACTCGCGGTCGCGGTAAGTTTCACGCCTTGCATGACATCCCGCCGGCGGAGCTGCCCACCATTGCCTATCCGCTATTATTAACCACGGGCAGGATCCTGGAGCACTTTCATACGGGCAGTATGAGCCATCGATCTCGCGTTCTTGAAACCCTGGTGCCGGAAAGCCGCATTGAGTTGAACCCTGCCGACACTAACCGACTCGGAATTGAAGAGGGAGACATGATCTCCCTGAGTTCCCGCAGAGGAGAGGTTCAGGCAAAAGTCAAGAAAACCAATCGGGTTAGCCCCGGTCTTGCCTTCATGGCCTTTCATTGGGGGAATGCCCCGGTGAACCGCTTGACAAGTTCGGCCTCTGATCCTCAGGCAAAGATCCCCGAATTTAAAGTGTCTTCGGTAAAGGCGATTCTTGCGGTGCTGGAACGGGCTGCGGAGGACAACAAGTTCCTTACGGCCCTGGCCAATAATCCCGCCGGCGTCCTGTCATCCTACGATCTGACCCCCGAACATAGAAGTGCCCTGATTAGCGGGGATATTGCTCTGATTGAGAAATGGATCGGCCCTCTGGAAGAACGTCTGAAGGCCTGGTTGAAGATTCGACTCAGGCAGGAGAATTTTTAGGAATTGATCTGAATTGATGGATGGTCTGAGGCTGCGAGCTCCCCGGTTCATCGGGATGGCTTTTCGCCCAGGATTCGCAATAGCTGAGCGCTCCACCCTCTATGGCGAGGTAGTTGGCCATCGCCAGGATCTGCCGGTGGGTGTCGGGAAAGCAGGCCTTCAGCAATTTCTCCAAACCGGTGCGCTTGGAGAACTCATCCAACACCACCGCTGGACCGATGGCCTGCGCCGATGCGGTGACCGCAGGATCCCGAACCGCCGCCTGCTGGGGATCAAGGCGTTTCGAGGGGACGAACCCGCCGGTTACCCGGTCAAGCTTGCCGACGCATACCTGCTTGTTGCGTGACTGCCCGAGTTCCTTGTGCCATACGGATACACCACATCGTAGACATAGGTGACGCCGTTCTTCTTATTGGTCTGCTGCACACGGTATGCCATGCCTTCCCCCTTTATCTCCGTAATTATGACGATAAAAAAGAGAAAAATCAAGGCTTTTTAGTCCATAAACTTATTCATTTCAAATAAATGCATTGTTCCTCGTTATAATTTTGGCGGGAATTTAGGTATTATCCTCATGGTCCACGGCCACCAGGCCGACCCAAAGTGCACCGGCGAGGTCGCTGGCATTAGCAAATTCTTTGTCCATAACTTTTGGGCAGGATTCCAACGCCTCGGCGCAAAGGACCCGACCCGTGCCGCCACCAATCCTGACTCTGCAGCGAGATAGACGACCGCCTCCACGAATGGGCAACCCATAACGACAAGGGCATCACCACAATCATCGCCGGCCACACGCACCGCGCTGTCTTTGAAAATCTATCGATTACGGAAATGCGCTACCGGGAATCAAAGGTAAAAACGGAGTGTATCAAGATCAAGCATAACCCCGACATATCCTATTACAACGATGGTTCCTGTGTCCATCCTGGTACCATGACAGGCATAGAAATATTTCTTGAACGGCAGCTCAGGTTGAGGCTGGTCGGATGGCAATACAGGGTAGAAGGAAAAATCCTAACAATTGAAAAAGCAATCCTCGTAGACAACCTTTGGCATCTGCCTATCCGAACGGATATCCTTTCTATTTGATCAATCTTTGTTTGTTATCTTGATAGGTTATATTGTGTTGCTGTTTAATGTCGAGATTTAACTTATCGCGTAACCACTGCATGTCTTGTTCCGCAGTTTTAAACATGTAGAGTCTATTTATCACCATAATCTGGATTATTCTTACCGCAAGCAAATCTTTTTCTGCCTCTTTCAACAACTCAGTAAGTTTTTGTCGCGGGATAGCTTTTGACGAGTCCAAATGGGTACATAAGTCAATCATTTTGAAGGCTAATGTCTTATTTCGTTTGACAACATCATCAATGTCTTCAGCCAGGCTGTCTGAATTCGCGCCTCTCGCGACTCTCAAAAAAAATGAAAAGCTTACTATTTGAACGATACCGGCAACAACCCTCCATGCAATCTTCTTTCGATCATCTTCATCTTTAACATTACCCTTACGCTGTATCGCCGCCTCAATTTCAGCAATAAGGGCGTCAGGGTTTTTCTCACAAAAAATATAGAAATCCTGCAGTGCCCGCAGGGGGCCCTTAAATATTTCTTCGAGAAGCTCAACTTTTCTGGTACGTTGAATCTTTGAGTATTGATTCTTCAATACCTGTCCCAGAATTTCCGTAGTTTTAAAGAGAGCTATCATCTGTGCGACAATGCTAAGCTCATCTGCTTCCTCTTCAATATCTGCAAGGCCATCGTTTCCATCATCAAGGTCATCTCTGAGGGCATTTGTTTTCTTCCTATGTTGTACGGGCGACTCACCCGGAGTAGCCTAGCTTTGGGGCATCTTCAATCAGCTTGGTAATTCCAATTGTATCGCCATTAAATGTAACTGTCGAACGGTTCTGAAAAAGGCTATGCAGAGCTTCTGATATGGTTGTGAGCACATAATCATCATTGGTGTGGTGGGCAAGAAAAAGAACCGTATTGGCGTAATCTCGTACATAGAGATGTTTACAGCAATGCCCGATATATTCGCGGATTTCTTTATCAGTCAGCCTTTCGCTCAAATATTGACCCTTCAGGTAAGGGTATCGAAACGAGAAGTTATCTCCAACTGGGCGCAGCACCCGTGCCCGTAACAGTAGATCAATTCGCGACCTGAAATCAACGGAATGCCATGTCTCGGAAAACCTGGTATTAAAATCTCTAAGTTCTGACTCGTTCAACTCTTTTTTGCCTTGATGGTGGAATTCTGCAGCAAGTTGAACGGCATATTGGAATACTTCGGTCAGCTTGTCAGGTTTTACTCCTGAAACCTGAAATGCTTCGGTTAGCAGATATTGATAATAGTAGCCAAGTGCACTTTCTTTAAAGTCGCCGCTCCGTCCAGCTTCCATACTTTGCAGAAGAGTCAGCAAATAAAGTGGTATCGAGGGGATTACCGTTTTTGTCATGGCCATATTCATCAGGCGTTCCGCTTGGTCACACCTTGAAATAAATTCCGCCTCATCGACCGTGCCATCTTTTGCTAGACTGAACCATCGCTCAATCAGCTGAGACCTGCGTGCATACCCAAAAGGCTGTAGATGGTAATGTTCGAGCGTGCTCAGGTCCATAGATGAATCACCGGAAAGCAGCTCTCGGACTGTCCAGGCAGGAGTCATCGGTCTTGCGATCTATGGGAATCCACTCCGCGCCGTTGATTCCTCTCTTATTGACGCTGGTGGGGCTGACGGGAAAGGCGCAGGCGATCTTGATCCAGCGGTTCTGTTGAATCGAAATCTGCCTGACTTCATCAACAACCTCGGAAAGATCCTGATCCTGACTAAAGATCAGAGCAACGTCCAGCTTGTTCTGCCGAGCCATGCGGACAACGTCAAGAGCAATGCGGATATCAATCCCCTTTTCCTGCCCTACGAGAACGGTTGTCTCTGTTCCGTCGGGCATGCGGATTGTCTGGTTACGGTATTTCAGGTGTCGCGAATAAGTTGCAATGCCCCGTGAACCCATGACGGCAAGCTTCGCTGTCCAGAATTTATTCCAGAAATCGTTATCGCGAATATCGGGCAGCCCGGTGTAGAAATGTATGGTATCGAGGTTCCAGCCTCTGGATTGAGTAATCGCCTTGGCCAAGGGCAGAGGGTCATAGTTGGGATAATGATAACCAAAGGCTTGTCGTGCCGCCCAGTAGAGATTCTGCCCGTCAAAGAAGGCACGGGTACGTTTGACTACAGGCTCCTCAGGCAAGTGGCTCCCTCCCGGTCCATTCAAAGGTCATAAAAAACAAAACCCCGCCAGAGGCCTTGCGGCTGGTCCGACGGGGGGTAAATGCGCGTCTTCCATATAAAGTTGCTGATTACATTTGTCAAGAAAAAATCCGCCAGAATTGAGCGTACTTCCGAAGAAACAGAGGCTTGGCGGATGTACTGCGTCTACTATAGCCATCGGCAGGGTAGTGTCAAGAACAATTTGCGAACAATTTGCGTTATAGTGACCCTCATTTGCCTCCCCTGCTATACGATCTTCCAGTGAACCGTAAACAGTTCCTGCTCTGAGATATCCTGTTTCAGCTTCTTTCTTTAGTTCCTTGATCCGGTCGTCCAGCTCCTTCAGTATCAGCCGCAGGGAATTTCGCCTATCCTCACCCCATTTGTCAAGCTTGTCCAGTTCGATCTCAAAATAAGCGCCGTTTTTCGCACCGATCTGCTCGATGATCTGGGCCTTCTTATTGTCACACTGCTTTTTCAGGAACGCTTCGGTATCGCCGCCCTGATACTATTTGAACATTACTCTGGGAAGGCAGAACCGAGAGAATTCAGTCCGCTTAAGATTGCGCTCCGCGCGGGCCTACCTTTATTTAAAGGCAATGACAGATACCGCAGAAGAAAGTTGAGGGTATAAACCTCCACGAATCTGGATCTCGGAGGTTCGAATGCTCCTGGGCGCACCAAATATCAAGGGGTTAACCGGTTATGGTTAACCCCTTTTCTTGTTTTTTTGCCAGATTTTCACCGGCCCCATTAATCATCGCAAGCGTCAGCGGGATACGGGCAGCCTTATTTGACACTCTGGGAATGTAGCATTCCCAGGAACCGGCGGGCATTGCCCCCGAGAACGGCGGCCTCGATTTCACCTGGCAGCCTTAGTTCCCGAACACAGTGGGCGTATTCAAGTGCCGGGCGCAAATCAAGGCAGGCAACAGTGTCGCTTCCCATCAGGACCCGCTCCCCGTAATCGATGATGAAAGATCGGTAGGACTCCCGTTCCGCCTCAATAAGGGGGCGCAGGTTCGAGATGTCGGTCATCACACCTGGGAACCGGTCGAGCAGGCGAGCCATATGGCGACGGCTGAAGCCAAGATGGGGGATTACCACGCGCAGTTTCGGATTTGCTTTGAGACACTCCTCCACGAAGGCGGCATGATGGGAAAGGTCCGCGTGATACACTACGGGCAAATTCCAAAGCGCGGCTGCGGTAAAAAAAGCCCGGTGGGCGTTCAAGTACTCCTCGCGGCCGATCCCGATGACTTGGTGCAAGGGTGTCATGCGCATCTTGCCCTCGTCTTCCTCGAGAATGAGGACGTTCTTGAGGCCGGTGTGCCCTTTATTCAACCAGAGAGCCAGATCAGAGCGGCCGTCCCAGGCACGCACATCCATAAAGGAGAGCACTTGGAGGCTGCGGGCCTCTGCGGCCCACAGGAACTTGAAGACGAGCCAGGCCCTGAGATCGTCGTGGAGCAGCATACGGGAAGCATCAATGCCCGTAAGGTCCAGAACAGCACCAGGGATTAATTCAATCGCCCGCTCTGGAGGCACCTCCATTGTCGGGAGAGGAAAGACGATCACGGCCTCATAGCCGTTCCTTTCGAGCCATCCGATTTCGGCTACGACCTCCTCTGGCTGACGGCCAAAGAGACACCAGTGGATGTGTGCGTCAATCAACCCAGACAAATAATGCTCCTCTCTGATTTTATTTAGCTGCCTATTACTTTTTCGGTAATGCTCCGCAATACACGAGCACAAGTATAAGGGATATTTTTAGAACAAATTGACAAGCTGCCTTTAATTATTGGATTATATGAACCTCCCGCAAGGTAGGTTTTTTTATTTTAGGAGGTCGGCGAACTTTTCGAAGGGACACCGCCCTTTCATAGAGAACCTGTAAGCAACCCATACGCATGAGCTGAGAGATGTTAATAATAAGTCTTGCCTGTAAGGTCAAGGAGATTTTTGAGAGGCGTCTTCAGGGACTTGACAACACGACTCCCAATGAGGGTTCCTGCAACACTCTACCGGAAATGCATTTACCGCTGCTATAAGGGGGATTCTATATTAACATCAGCTTCGCTCCCGCAATTCCCAGCACGATGGCTAAGGCTCTGACGATGCCCGCGGCAGGCATGTGCCGGCTACCGGCAATGGCGCCGATAACCCCACCGCCAAGCGCGACTGCCGCCAGCAGAAGAGCAAAATGGGGTATTACCTGTAATCCGCTCATGTGTCCCATGAGACCAGCCACAGAATTAGCCAGGATGAACAACGCCGCTATTGCCGCTACCGCTTTAGCCTTTCCCCACCTCATGAGGAGCAGGAGGGGGCTTAAAAAAATGCCTCCACCCACACCGGTGAGCCCCGACAACAAACCGAGGATTGCGCCCACAGATAAAGCCATCGGCAGCAAAGGAAACTTAGCCGTTATGTTTTCTTCCTGGTGGGAAAAAAGGCGGTACGCGGAAAAAAGTAAAATAATTCCTAACAGGGGATTGTAGATATGGGGAGGCAAGTTCGTGGCGCCTCCGATAAAACTGCAGGGGATGGAGGTTATGGCAAAGGGCCAAAAGAGGCGCCAGGAAAAGTGGCCGGCCCGGAAGAAGTAAATGGCGGTAATAGCCGACACTACGATATTGAGCAGTAAAGCGGTGGGCTTGATAACGGAGGGTGCGATGCCGAACAGCACCATAACTGCGATGTACCCGGAAGCGCCGCCATGCCCCACGCTGGAGTATAAAACGGCAATAATCAATACGCATGCCGCAAGAAAAATTAATAAAGAAATACTCATGGGCGCTCCCTGATGATGTCCTTTCGGGCCTTACCTACTAACACTAACTACTGTTTCTCTGGACGCAGGCTGGTCGGCTGCCGTCTTTATCCCTGTCGGTTGTCCCCCGGCCTTGTCGGTCTCCTTGCGTATATTATGGGGACATAATATAATTTATTATTGACGTGCCCTCTCAAAGCTGCTAATTTCCCCACCATGGCCCGCATATCAAGAATCATAGCAGTCGGTTATCCTCATCACATCACCCAGCGAGGCGTTCGCTCTCTCGATATTTTCCGGAGTGATGAAGACAGGCATACTTATTTGCAATATGTCCGGGAAGAGACAGAGCGTTTCGGAGTAGAGATTCTTGCCTGGTGTTTAATGACGAACCACGTTCACTTCATTGCCGTGCCAAGGGAAGAATCATCCTTTGCCAGAGGATTTGGAGAAGCCCACCGAAGATATACCCGCATGAAGAATTTTGCCGAGGGCGTGCAGGGTTACCTTTTCCAGGGGAGATTTGGTTCCTGTGTCCTGGATGAACGCCATCTGATCGCGGCCGCTCGTTATGTTGAAATGAACCCGGTGCGAGCAGGGCTCGTGAAGATACCTTGGGACTACCGCTGGTCCAGCGCTGCCTATCATGTCGGCACGGTTGAAACGGATATTCTCGTTCACGATAAAACGTTACGAGGGCTGATTGATGATTGGCGATCTTTCCTTGCTGATGCTGCGGATCAGCAACTGGAAGCTCTCAGGAAGGCCACAAGAACAGGACATCCGACGGGGGATTTACCATTTATCGAATCACTGGAACGGCTGACAGGTCGCTCGCTTAAACCGGGCAAACCTGGAAGGCCTATGAAAAATAACCAGGAAAATGGTATTATGTCCCCGGAATAGCGAATATCAATCCTCGTAGTGCATTTCCTGAAGTTCATTGTCCGGAACCATACCGTTTACCCCATTCATTATTATCGCTCCAGAATACGTGGAATCTCATTGTTGTCAAACGATCAAAGCCAGTACTCCGGATATTTTCTGTTTTCCGAAAGATTGTTGACGATCAGGGCGACAATCAGCATAATAAACGCCCCCGTGCCGACAGGAAAAAAAGCATACATAAATCCGAGATTGTGAATTTTTGCCCCGCCGATGACGGCGATCAGGGCGGTTGCGCCACCCGGCGGGTGAAGAGTTTTGGTGATCTGCATGGCCACGATCGCAAGCGAGACAGCGAGCGGGGCGGCAACCCAGGTGACGCTTCCGAATAGCTGCTGACAGCTCACACCGATAAGACCTGATATGATATGGCCTCCCAGAAGGTTCCTCGGTTGCGCCAGCGGACTCTTGATGGCGGCATACAGTAGCACTGCCGTGGCGCCGAAAGAACCGATAAGCAGCGTCGAATCATGAGGTTCGAAGTATTTCGCGGACAGATAGGCACAGATCACGAGGCCCATCATGGACCCGATCCACGACCAGATAATCTCAAACATCCCGATACCCGGCGGACTTTTGGCCCCGCCTTTCATTTTTGATAAGTATTCCTTAATAGTCATTATGCTAACTCCTGTCATACAAAGAAGCGACAAATCAACATTTGGTTGGTCTTAGACCTTTTTCCCAATCGTCCTCACAATGTCGGCGCGGGCAATGATCCCGATCAGCGTCCCGTCAACGTCCACTACCGGTAGACGTTTGATCCGCCGCGCGTCAAGGATCGCTGCGGCATTTCTAATGTCTTCTGCCGGTCCTATGGTCAAAGCAGGGGTGCTCATAAAATCCCCCACCCTACCGCCGGTAACCGATCGTAACGGATCTCCAAGGATATTGTGTAGGATATCCTTGAAGGTGTGCCCCTTTTTCATGCCCACGAGTACCAGGAGATCTGCCTCGCTGATGACGCCAATTACCCGGTTTTCATCGTCTACCACGGGCATCCCGCTGATCCGATTATCCGCCAATAGTTGCGCCGCTTCGTGTAGATCGGCATCCCGCTTGACTTTAAAAACATTCTTCGTCATTACCTCTTTCACTTCCACTCGGGAGGCAATCCTTTGCCGCGCATGCCGACGGGCGATTTCATAAATTTTCTTGAGATCCTCTTCCGTAATATCCACATAGGTTTTCATTTCCTTGAGAGCTGCCCTCAAGTCTTCATCTGTCATTTGGGTGCTTTCCTTCTCGTCAACCATAAGCCTCCTTTATATTCTATCCGCGGTGCCGCTAAAATAACTAAATTGGGGGTTACCTTTGTATATCTCCGGGTCAGGTGCGCCGGTTCTTCTTTAACGTCCTACTTGGACCGCCACCGGTAGAGGAGCGGCGGATCGATAATAAAAGCCACCGGAATAGAGAGCAGGTGGACCAGCTTGGTGAAGGGCAGGATTGCGACGATCAGGAAGGCGCCTGCCGCGTGCAACTTGAAGATCAGGGGCAGATCGGCCACATAATCGATCTGCGGGTTGAAGGTTGCAAGCGAGTACAAATAGGGAACCGCCGTATGGAGGTACCACCTGGCCCCCCAGCGTATATAGACCGCCATATAGATGCCCGTGGCGGCCTGGGCAGCGAGCAATATGAGAAGAAGCCAATCGCTCGCAAAGGTCACCTTTTTCAGCAGGGGAGACATGGCCCTTCTCAGGATCAGGAGCAGACAGCCGAAGAGCGCGAGCAGTCCCAATCCCAGTCCCACACTTTCCAGGTAGATCAGGATGTTCTGGTCGCTAAGCAGCCTTTTCATAAATCCTGGGGCAATAAGGCCCGCAAGATGCGCGAAGAGCACCAGAATGATCCCGTAGTGCCAGGGATTAGTTCCCCAAAAAAGCGTCTCTTGCTCCAGAAACTGGGTGGAGTAGGCCGTCCAGGTGAGGCGATTCGTAAAGTAGCGGTAAGAGGTGACAAAGACCGCCAGCGCCAGGGCTGCGTAGGGGAGAAAGATAAAAATGAAGGCGTTCAGCATGGTTTTTCCTCCTTGCAGGCTTGGTTATCGGCGGCGCAAAGCGACCTGGCTGCTTCCACAACCGCCTCCCAGGGTGAATTATGGCGGCCGGCAAAACCGGTAAGCAGCCGTTCCACGCCCGGCAGGACGCAGTCGGAGATGAAGTTCTGCCGGACCGTATCACTCTGTTGTTGTGCCAGGTGCGCCAGGAAGCCCAGCACCAGGGGCAGATGATCTGGTAGTTCTTTCGTGAGGGGTGAAAACCCGTAACGGGCGTACTCCTGCTTCAGTTTGATCATGTAACCGCCTTTTTTCTGATTGTCGCCATAGAGATGGTGCCCGAGATAGGGAGCCAAAGACGGGTTGAAGTCGAAAGTGACGACATATTGTTCCTGAAGCGCCGCTAGCGTCGATGCTGCGACAAACCCCGCGAAGGCTGCAATGGGAGAGGAAAGGCCGCGTTCCGACATAAAACCGCTGAGGCTCTCGCAATCTGTCTCGATTATTTCTTTCTGGCCGGGATAGTCGAGCATCCGGGCCAACGCATCATAGCTTTGGGCAAGCGTCATTTTTCCCTTCCCCCCTTCTTTAAGATACCGAAACCACTGCCTCCCTTGCGGACATAGGGGTTCTGTTCCTCCCGTTGCTGAGCAGGGATGATGTTGCGTTCGTGATAGCCGCCAATCGTAAAAAGACGGTAAAGGCGGTCCGCCACCGCCTCGTCCAAACCTGCCTGCTTGAGGACAGCATCCCCGGCTGGTAAATGGAGATTCCTGGCACGCATGAAGGTCCTAAGAGCAATGAGTTTTGCCAGCACCTCCGCCACGATTTCCCGATTGCCGCCGGCAAAGAGATTTGCCAGGTAGCCGAGGGGCGCCCGCAGCGTTGCCAGGGGGGGGATCATGCCGTGCTCCATCAGCTCATGGGCTGCGTCGTTACTGGAAAGAACGGGCGAAAGGGCGGGAATGTAATAGGCCATGGGCATGGTTCGAAATTCGGGGTGCAGGGGCAAAGCCAGGCCAAATTCCTTGATCAGGGCATAAACAGGTGATTTGACAGCCGCCCTTAGCCATTTTTCATCGATCCCATTTTCGTGGGCCGCTTTTTGCACCTGCAGATCGTGCGGATTGAGGATTACCTCGCGGTGGGCCTCAACAAGCTGGTTATCGGGTTTAAGCAGCGCCTCTTCTACCTTTTCGGCATCGTAGAGAAGGACACCAACATACCGGATTTTTCCCACACAACTGTGGGCGCAGGCATTACACTGCCCTGTTTCGGTACGGGGGTAGCAAAAGATGCACTTTTCCGCCTTGCCGTTTTGCCAGTTGAAATAGACTTTCTTGTAAGGGCAGGCGCTGGTACAGAATCGCCAGCCTTTGCAGACCTCCTGATCAACGAGGACAATGCCGTCTTCACCTCGTTTATAGATGGCGCGGGAAGGGCAGGAGGCGACACAGGCCGGATTGAGGCAATGATTGCAGATCCGGGGCAGGTACTGCATAAACAGGGTATCGTAATCCTCGATAATCCTGGCATCCTCCAGGTTGAGATCCGCTGCGGCGTATATCTGGGAACCGGAAAGATCATCATCCCAGTTCGGTCCCCCTTCAATCTTCTCCAGTGGCTTGCCCGATATCTGCGAAAAAGCCGCGGCCACCGGCTGGTCATTTCCTGCTTTTGCCCCATAGAGGTTACCGTAATCAAAATCAAAGGGCTCGTAATAGTCCTCCAGTTTCGGCATGTTGGGCTGGAAGAACATGGAAAGGAACGTCGGCCCCTTACCCATGGCGCGGAGCCTTAGCTGGCGGCCTTCCGCCAGCCAGCCACCCTTGAATATGTTCTGGTCTTCCCACTTTTTCGGGTAACCGACGCCAGGCTTGGTCTCCACATTGTTCCACCACATGTACTCCGCCCCTTTGCGGTCGGTCCAAATGTTCTTGCAGGAGATACTGCAAGTATGGCAGCCAAGGCATTTGTCTAAATTGAACACCATCACCAGTTGCGCTCTTACGTCCATCGTCTCACCCCTTCAACTTTCTGACAATCACGTAGCAGTCACGGTTCACGCCTGTCGGCCCCCAGTAGTTGAAGTAGTAGCTGAACTGGGCATAACCGCCCAGCATGAGGGTGGGTTTCAGGCGGATACGGGAGAGGCTGTTGTGGACCCCGCCCCGCTTGCCGCTTTTCCGGGATTTCTTAATATTGATGGTCCGCTCCGGGGCGTGATACATGATCGCCGCCCCCCGCGGGATGCGGGACGAAACTATCGCCCGGCAAACCACTACCCCGTTGGCGTTATATACCTCTATGTCTTCGTTGTCGTCGATCCCGGCGCCCGCCGCGTCCTCGTGGTTTATCCATACCACCTGCCCGCCTCTGGAGAGGGTCAGCATCCGCAGGTTGTCGCTGTAAGTGGAATGAATGCTCCATTTGCCGTGGGGAGTCAGGAAATTGAGAATCAATCCTGTTTCCCCGTCGGTTTCATCCAGTACCGCCGGATTGAGCTTTGGTTTGAAAGTGGGCAGTCCCTCATGAAACTCGCCGTAGTACGGGTGATCGAGATAGAGGGACTGGCGGCCGGAGAGGGTGCGCCAGGGCACGAGGTGCTCCACATTCAGGGTGAAGGGGGCATAGGGACGTTTATCGTTAACCAGGCCACTCCAGACAGGCGTACTCAAGAAGCGGCGCGGCTTCTGGGTGATCTCCTCCCAGGTGATGCGGAAATTCCGATCCCCGGCCGCGATCTGGCTAAGCGGCTTGCCGACCCGCTTCTCCAGGTTTTGATAGGCGCGATAGGCCAGCTCGCCGTTGGTTTCCGGGGCAAAGGCCATGATCACGTCGGCCACAATACGCTCATCCGAAAGGTCAACACAGGTCTTGCCTTGCCATTTACGCAGGGGCATCTCTTGGAGGAGTCTTTCATGGACGTCTTCTGCTTCCCAGGCCACGCCGTGGGCGTGGAGGTGGCCGATACCCGGGCCGAGTGACATGAACCGATTGTAAAGGTTTGCATAATCGCGCTCCACAATAGGGAGGTTAGGCATGGTCTTGCCGGGGACCGGCTCGCACTCACCCAGCTTCCAGTCTTTCACCTGACGCTGGGCAATCTCGCCCGGCGTATCGTGCAGGAGGGGCGCCGCAATGATATCCTTCAGTGGCCCCGGAAAGTGCTTAAGGGAAAGTTCGCTGACTTTTTGGGCGATTTTGGCAAATATCTTCCAGTCCGATTCCGACTCCCAGGCCGGTGGCACGGCGGCATCCAGGCAGTTCACAAAGGAGTGCATGTCGGTGGTGTTCAGGTCGGACTTCTCGTACCAGGTGGCCGCCGGCAGGACGATGTCCGAGTACATGGTTGAGGTATCCATGCGGAAGTTGAGATCCACCACCAGATCCATCTTCGCCTCCGGGGCCTTGTCATGCCAGACGATATCCTTGACCTGCCCCTTGGCGACTTCCCTGGCGGTAAAGCTGGCGTTGGGGGCGCCGATGACGTGTTTAAGGAAAAATTCATGTCCCTTGGCGCTTGCCGAAATGGCATTGCCGCGCCAGATAAACCAGACTTTGGGAGAATTGCCCTCGCCGTCCGGGTCTTCGATGGCAAAACGGGTTTCGCCACTTTTCAGGCGGGCGATAAGCCAGGCGCGTATCTCATCGTCAGTGGTTTTACCTGCTGCCTGGGCGGCGGCCACCAGCTTCAGGGTGTTGTCGTTGAAGTGGGGAGAAAAGGGGAGCCAGCCGAGCCGAACCGCCTTGGCATTGAAATCTGCGGCGTGGAGCGGCATCTTTTCACCCGTCTCGGGTTGGAAGTAGTCCACGAAGCTCCGGTCGTAGCGCCACTGGTCGGAATGCATATACCAGAAACTCGGGGTGTTCTGGAGGCGCGACGCTTTCGTCCAGTCCTGGGCCATGGCGATGGAGGTCCAGGGAGCGAGGGGCACAACCTTCTCCTGCCCCACATAGTGAGCCAGTCCCGCGCCGTTACGGCCCACGCTGCCCGTCAGGATCAGGGCGGTGATGGCGGCGCGATAGATCAGGTCGTTGTGATACCAGTGATTGATCCCGGCCCCGACGATGATCAGGTTCCTGCCGTGGCTCTGCTCACCGTTTGTGGCCCACTCGCGGGCCATCTTGATCAGTGTTTCGGCGGCGATGCCGGTATGTTTCTCCTGCCACTTCGGCGTGAAGGGCTTGTCGTCGTCATAACTTGCGGGATAATCCCCGCCCAGCCCCCGGGAAACGCCAAACTGAGCCATCAACAGGTCAAAGACGGTGGCGACGGTGATCTCGCCGTTCCTGGTCATGACTCTGTGGACGGGGACTTCCCGAATTACTTCGCCGTCCGTTTCAAAAGTGAAGCGGATCTGGCGGGTTTCTTCACCCAGAAAGCTCATCCGGCAGTCGATCTCCTTGCCGTCCACCATGTCCTTCATATCAAGATTCCAGCTTCCCTCGGCCTTGCTCCAGCGAGATCCGAGGCTCCCGTGGGGGATCCTCACGTCACCTTTCGCATCGGCCACGCAAAGCGTCCAATCGGCGTGTTCGAGACCGGTGGCCCGTTCCAGTTCGTCCGCCCGCAGAAATTCCCCCTGCTGCCAGGCGCCATTTTTTTCCTTAAGCTTCACCAGGAAGGGGAGATCGGTGTAAGTGCGGGCATACTCTTCGAAGAAGGGAACCTGACGCTGGGCGTAGAACTCGGTGAGAATAACGTGATTCACCGCCATCCAATAGGCGCCGTCATGCCCCTGCTCCACCGGCAGCCAGGCGTCGGCGAACTTGCTGGCCATGCTGTAGTCCGGTGACATGACCACTACCTTGGCGCCGCGGTAACGGGCTTCGGAAAGATAGTGGGCATCGGGTGTACGGGTCATGGGAACATTGGAACCGCAGAGGACGATGTAGGAGGCGTTGAACCAGTCGGCTGACTCATTGACGTCGGTCTGTTCGCCCCATACCTGGGGAGAGGCGGGCGGGAGATCGCAATACCAGTCATAAAAGCTCATGGCGACTCCGCCAAAGAGTTGCAGAAAGCGAGTGCCCGCCGCATAGCTGATCATCGACATGGCTGGAATCGGGGAGAAGCCGACCACGCGGTCGGGGCCATGTTTTTTTGCGGTATAGATAGTTGAGGCGGCAATCAGTTCCACCACTTCCTCCCAGGAAGCCCGGCGGAATCCTCCCATGCCGCGCTTCCCCGTATAACTCTGCCGCGTCTCCGGGTTCTCCACGATACTCTGCCAGGCTTCCACCGGATCGTCGAACTTGCTTCTCGCTTCTTGCCAGCGGTCGATGAGAGCGCCGCGCATGTAGGGATGTTTCACCCGCAGCGGGCTGTAAAGGTACCAGGAAAAGCTGATCCCTCTCTGACAGCCGCGCGGCTCATGATTGGGGAGATCGGCATTGAACTGGGGATAGTCGTTGGCTTGCAGCTCCCAGGCGACGATGCCGTCCTTGACGTGCACCATCCAACTGCACCCGCCGGTGCAGTTGACGCCGTGGGTGCTCCGCACCACTTTGTCGTATTGCCAGCGGTTCCGGTAAAATTCTTCCCAATCGCGTTTATTACCGGTCCGGTCGTCTTTTATCCTGGAATTGGACATTTAGCGGAACCTCCTCTTATAGAAAAACAAGAAAATAAGGCAGGAGCCAAAAAGGCCGAAGCCGACCGACGGAAAGAGCATCGACTCCTCTTGCTTCTCCCTGGCAGCGGCATCCTTGGCAAAAACAATCAGAGCAGAAACTTCCTCAGGGGTTAGCGCCCGGTCGGCAAAGATTTTCCTCATCACCGGAAATTTCAGGGTCGCAAACGCCGCTTCTCCCATGTTGTGGTAGTGATCTGTGAGATCCCTTGCGAGACTGCCACCGATTATTCCGGGGGCGTGAAAGGGGTGACAGGTGGCACAGGGAGGGCCTCCTGCGGTAAAAGGGATCCCGCCGATAAAAAGCGCCTTGCCCCTGGCAACCAATTCAGGCGTAACTAAGGTTTCCTGCGGCGCAGGCCGCCCGCCCGCTGCTTTTACCCCTGTCCCTTGTCCCCCGGCCTTGCCTGTTTCCTTGAAAAAGGTGATAATCTTGAGGGCATCGTCACGGCTGACCCCGAGGTTTGGCATTTCAAAGCCGTACTTTTTGGTGAGTTCGAGCTGTAACGGGTCATTGGCAGCGGTCAGTTTGTCCGGGGCTGTGATGATTTGAGCAAGCCAGGTTTCTCGACGTTTTTCAGTCACTTGTGCCAGATCAGGGCCGCCTTTGTCGCCACTGCCGATGGTGTGGCAGTCTGAACAGAGTTTGTCGAATAGCTCCCCGCCCGATTCGCCATAGGCCAACGCGACGAGGGACAGCATCGCCACAAGGCCGACACTTCCAATGACCATCCGGGATATTTTTTTCATAGTTGCACGCCTCCCACCGCGAAAAATGTTTCAGAACAAACATTATGAAACTTTATCAAAGCTCGTAATTGATCCAGAGCCAGAATTTCGTAACATCTTTGTTTTCAGCGCCAGCCCTTTCCGGATGATCGGCACGATAGGCAGCAAATTTCAACCCGTAGGTGAACTTATCATATCTCTTAAGGGCCTGCAGGTCAGTCTCATTGCCAAAATTAGTTCCTCCCACATCGGAGGAGAATTCGTGATAAATGGCGCTCAGTTTGACGCCCCGGAGGGAGCCGCCTATTTCCCCATAAACATCCTTGAGTCCGACAGCCGGGGTCGATAAAAAGCGATCAGCCCAGCCGTTAAACATATGGAGGGTGGCCAGGGGCGTGCTAAACGCCGCCGCCACGGCGCCGATACCGGCAAGAACGACAATCGCTGCCATTGTCCAAAGACCCGGCTTAACGCTTTTCATATGCCTCCTGCATAAAATGATTTGCCACATCTTTGCCCCGCTCGCTCCGTTTTAGAGATTGCAGGTTCATTTTTAGGTACGGGAAGGTTATGGTAATGTTACTGTGCACGACTACAAATTATTTGAATAAACGTCCTTGACTTAGGTCAATTTTCATTATTTTGAGGGAAAGCAAGGGGCAGGATGGTTAAAAGGCACGTTGTTGCAGCAATGTCGCATCAGATAGAAAATGTCTGAATGGGGGAATTATAATTTTTATTGTAAGCCGCCTTCCATAAACCTATCAGGTTTGATAAAAAGGTAATAAAGCCGCCCTTCGCGGTATGTTCCACCGGCAAGCTCGCCTGCATGGTCACCAACTCCCATATAAACATCACATCTGCCCGCAGCCAGGATGGCGCCTCCTGTATCCTGATCCAAAGCAAACCCTACGGGTCTGGCAAGATCAACCGAGGCAAAGGCGAACATTGCTCTGGGATAAATAGTCTTATCCGTTGCAATCGTTCTAAATGGAATTACAGGCTCATTGAGCGAACCTCGGGGCTCGCCTTTTTCGAGCCTGAAGAAAACAAAGCGGGGGTTTTTATTAACGTACATGTCGATTTCATCAGGATGGGCCCTAAAATAATCAATCATGGCTTTGAGGTTGATATTTTTATTGGCAAGCTTGCCATCAGCTATCATTTTTTGCACGATACCCCGGTATTCCCAACCATTATTCGCGGCATAGCCGACCGTTTCGATCTGTCCGTCTGGCATGCGGATTTTGGATGAACCCTGCACATGCACTATATAAACCTCAAAGGGGTCACTGAGCCACAGAAGTTCATTGCCGGCAAGGACATTGGAACTTTGTATTTCCTCCCTGCTCAGGTATTGCTTGATCTGGCCATCCGGTCCCCTTTGGCCCAGAATCGTCCCCTCCGGCCCTTTCAGCAGATCGGCAGGCGGCTTATATAAAGGATACTTGAACCGGTCTGTGCGTATTGGCGAACCGTCAAAAATCGGCGTATAGTATCCCGTAAACAACACTGTTCCCTGATCATCGCAACCGACCGAAATATACGTATCGAATCTTTCCCGCAAAACCGCATTCATCTGCTGGGGAGACAATCCCAGAGCAACAAGCTTTTCCAATTCCCGCAGGCTCCTTACCGCCCGTTCGTATGTGAGGTCGCCATAGGGATAGAACTTTTTGCTGGATGGTTTTGCCATATAGTTTAGACTGTTGGCGATCGCCTCCTGCAAGCGGTCAGTATCAGCGAAGGCCAGGGTGTAGTCGGGAAGCTGGCTGGGATCGGTAATTTTTCTCAGTGCCAGTTCGCCCGGCGGCAAATGGCGAAAATAATCTTTGGGGGGTTTGGGATAGTCCTTAAGAATTAAAGAAGAAGTACGCTTTTGGCAGCCCGTAAGAGCTAAAAAAACTATCACTAATAATAAACTGAGAGAAGTAATTCTGATTTTCATCTTTAACGTATAGGGCAAGATGGTCTTGTCTGTCAAAGGAAATTTGGTGGTTGTTAAAAAATATACTTGACAGACCAAAAAGGTGAGTTTATCAACAGCTTACGCGACCATGGGGGAATTTTCCCAGCAGGTCCTTATCAGAACCCTCGAGTTCGACCGGACGGAAAACCGGAAATTTTGCAGAGCACATCAACCTGGTATGCAGGCGATGCGGCCACTGCCCGCTATTTCGCTGCGCTATGGCGGCAGGTGACGCATTGCTCTCCTGGGTCTCATCGCCAGTACGCGAAAATAAAGCTGCTGACCCAGGAAGAAGCGAGGAACCTCATGTTCGACTGGTTATCCAATCGTCGCCGCAAGAAGCTCACGGAATCCCCTTTTTCCCCAGGGTGGGAAGACATCGTACGCCGCAACGTAGCCCACTATTGCATGCTAGACGCCGTTGAGCAGGCCCACCTGCGCGCCCTCATCCAAGTCTTCATCGCCGAGAAGGACTGGGAAGGCTGCGGGGGGCTCGAACTTACTGACGAAATCCTCGTCACCATCTCCGCCCAGGCCTGCCTCCTGCTTCTCTGCACGCCACACAACTACTACCGCAACGTGCAAACTATCCTCGTTTACCCTTCAACCGTCGTTCCCCCTCAGCGGAAGCTTGGCCATTTTGAAACCGTCCTGGCTCCCCTTGAAATCGTCCACCCCATTCTTGGGCAAGCCTTTCAGCAGGGCCCCCTCATTCTCGTTTGGGATGCCGCTCTGCGAGGCGGTCGCCACCCCGAACTGGGACACAATGTTATCTACCACGAATTTGCCCACAAACTCGACATGCTCGACGGCGCCGCCGACGGAACACCGCCGTTACGCAACCGCGACGAATACCGGGATTGGGTCATCATCTGCTCACGGGAGTACCTTCGTCTCAAAAATGCTGCCGAAAGGGGCAAGAAAACTTTCCTCGATGCCTACGGCGCCGCCAGCGAAGCGGAATTCTTCGCCGTCGCCACGGAGCAATTTTTTGACCAGCCGATCCGAATGACGGAACACGCTCCAGACCTCTATCGGGTGCTCAAGGAATACTATCGCCAGGACCCAGCCGAGCGAGTGCACCGGAACACCTGCACAGCGAATTGATGCGATTTACGATGAGCTGATGTCCTTATATGCGGTGGGTACGGTAGGAGAAGCAGCTGTTTGCATTATGGAAAGCTCCCATATATAAAAAGATCCGGGGAGACGTCGCTTGTGAGTTACGATTCATTTAAAAATATTACTTTGCAGCAGTTGGAAAGCCTTATTTCCTTGGTGGAAACAGGCAGTTTTACCAAGGCGGCCGCGGGAGTTTTTCTCACGCAATCTTCCCTGACCAAGCAGATGCAGAATCTGGAAGAGGCCGTAGGGACAAGACTTGTGAACCGCGGCGGCGCGGGAATCTTCCTGACGCCGGAAGGCAAGGTGCTCTACGATTATGCCCGACGGGTAATACGCCTCCGGGAAGAGGCCAAGGAACGGGTGGAACAACTTCGCAACCAGGATTCCGGCCATATCTATGTTGCCGCGAGCACCACGCCGGCTACCTATCTTCTTCCCCAGTTACTGAAACATTTGCAGCAAAACTATCTGGATATCCGGCTGCACATAAAAATGCAGGATAGCGACGAGGTTTTACAGACAATTCTCAATAGCCAGGCCGAAATCGGTTTTGTAGGCAAGGAAACGTCCAATAAAAAAATCGTCGGCGAGCGCTTGGTAAAAGACAGGTTAGTGCTTGTCGTGCCTCCTCAGCATCCTCTGGCCGCGCAAAAATCGGTGACTATGGAAGCGCTTTCCCGCCAGCCCTTTGTTGCACGCGAGCACGGTTCCGGAACGAGGGCTATCATGGAAGGTTTTCTCCAGCAAAATTACGGAGTTCGCCTTCCAGGATTTAACATCGTCTGTGAAGTAGGAAGCACGGAGGCAGCCAAGGAGGCCATCTTGGCCGGCTTAGGCGTTTCAATCCTGTCTGTGTTTGCTGTGCATCGCGAGTTGCAGCAGGGCCTGCTTCTAAAGGTTGACATCGTTGGTTGTTTGATGGAACGCTATTTTTATCTTATCTACAGAAAAAATTTTCCTTTCCGTAAACACCACCAGCATTTCTTGGAGGTGATAAGGAAAACAGCGCCTTTTCTGAGCGTACCGTAAGCCGGGACGAATAAGGTGTTGGTACTATCTGGCGCCGCAATCTCCGAAAAATAATCGGCCCGGCCGGTATGGAAATCTCGTGTTGCTCCTGGCTCGCGTTGCAGTCGCTCATTTGTTCCGTAAGACAGGGTCCCGTACACTGGACTCACCTGCGAGCCGAAATGCAAAAGCAGCTATTGGGGGGCCGAATGTTTCAAATACTGTCACAGCACCCAGAACAATGGCACTGATGCTCGATGCATGCTGGGGAAAAAGTCTGTTTGTGGTCAGGACGAGACCAATTGCCAGGCCGGCCATCGGAGTGAGCAGCAAACCGCTCGCAATACCTTCGCGGTATGGTTTCTTGAGTAGCGCTGAAAAGGCCGTGACCCCAAGCACCTTTGTCAGACTACGGGCCAGCACCAGCGCCAATACCGCCGGAGCACACTCGAACAAGTCGCTTAGATGAAGTCCCGCTCCGGCAAAAACAAATAAAACAATAAAAAAAAGCTCGAAGGCGGCGCCGAATTCCAGATCGGAACAAACAGCTTTCCTTTCCAGGCTCTTGATGACGACGCCAATAACCAGCGGGACAAAAAGCATTGAAAGCTTCAGTTCATCTGCCAAACCCACGGCTACCATGATCGTGCCGATAACCAGGGCAAGTTTGTATTGAGCAGCTTGACAAGTTTTTAGGGCAGCGGTGTGCAGGCCAAAGGCGAGGACAGCCCCCAACAGTAATGACCCGAGAAGTCTGTACAAAGGCTGCCACACAATGGTTGTCCAATCGGAGCCCGCAGTATAGTGCAATATAGGCAGGATGGCAGAAAATGCGACAAAGGACAGTAGATTGTTAAGCGCCACCAACGTCTTGGTAGATTCGGTAACCACGCCTCTTGCACCCACTTCGTGTGCCACGTGCAGCAGCACGGCGGGGGAAGAGGAAACTGCGACAGCTGCTGAAAGTGTCGCCAAAATAACCGGCATGTCAAAGCGAAGCAGTACGTAGAAAACCAGTCCAAAGGTGGCACCGCTTTCGAACAGGGAAGTGAAGAGCAGGCCGGGCGATTTCCCAAGGAGCTTGATGTCTAGCGACAAGCCAAGACGATAGAGAATCAATGATAAAGCAATATCGATCAGGATGCGCGACCCGATGATCGTCTCTTGGCTCAGCAGCCCGAGACCGCTGGGTCCGCATAGGCAACCGACAACCATGAATCCGGTGATGCTGGGAAGCCAAGAAACGCGATGTGCCAGATAGCCGCCAATGGTCCCCGCGACCAGCATGAGGCCGAATGCGATGAGTGGCGTTATATTCAGTGGCCATGCTGGGAAGTAGTCCATGTAAGCTCGCTAACTTTTTAATTTACCGGCCGACGCTGTGTTTCCGGCAGTATGATTGTCTTGTTGCTTTTTGAAACTACTTAATGTCGCCGTTTTCCACACTTTCTGGTTTATTATCCCGTTCCATGTTGTTCATTATGTTTTTACCTGCATTTTTCGCCATAACGACGCCTATGGCTCCCATGGTGATATAAGTTACGGCGAAGCCTATAAGGACTATTTCGCGGGCTATGTTCAGTTTGAACAGGGCGATGGCCGCTGCCAGCACCACCAGCATGACGCGCACATAATTAGCAATAATGGAGGCATGCGAAAGGTTGTCGGCCCGTAAAGTCTTTAACAGGCCATGGGCTGCCCAAAGGGCAACAAACCACCCCATTCCGAAGGTGGCAGCGGCCGTGAAAAAACGGGGGAAAATGGAAATAACATTTCCTATAATGTTGGACAAAATTTTGAAGTCCCAGGCAATGAGGGCAAAGTCCAGAAAAACAAGAAAAACAATAAAATAAGAAACATTGCCCAAAAAATTGTAAAACCCATAGCGCACATCAGCCTTTTGAAAGGCGACTTTCCAGCGGGAACGCAACAGAAGATGCTCAAGTTTAAGAATAATCGCCAAGCGCATAACCAGGCGCTTGGCGAGCCATGCCAAACCCCACCCAAAGATAAGCAGCGCCAGACCTACAAGCAATTGCGGGAAATATAGTGCAAATCTATCCAGCAGATCGATAAAAGCTGACTTTAATTTCTCAGTCATGATTAGGTTCTCCTTTGATGGTCTTTGTCTTGATCAGAGCGCTCCAAAAAGAATCCCGTTCCTCGTATTCTTTAATCCATAGCACCGGGCAATGCACGCACTCCGCAATCTCACAGGTCAATGATTTTGCGAGAAGTAATTCCATGAAATCACCGGTTTTACCACCCATGAGGAAAAGATCCGCATCCCTGGACAAGTTGACAATGCCTTGGAGAATGTCCCGTTCCCTGATTACGGTAAAATGCGGAGGCAAACCGTATTCCTCCATCATGGCGCGGAGGTCGCGCACCATTTTTTCCCGTTCCTCCTTGGCCATTCCCTCCTCACTTACGGCAACCACCTTCAATGTTGCACCGAAATACTCTGCCAGAGCCGGAGCGATTTCCATGGCGAGGCGGGTGTGTATGTTGGAACTAAAAGGTATCATTATGGTTTTTATTTTTTCGCTTTGGAATGAACCGTGCAAAATAGCCACTTCTGCCGGTGCTTTTTGAATAACTACGTCAACGAGAGAGGAGAAAACCCTATCGAAAAAAGTGGGATTTTTCTGCCGCCCCATGACAATGAAATTACATTTTTCCTCCGTGGCGGTGTCAACGATACCCTGGGATATGCGGTGGGAAAGCCGCACGATAGAGCGGGCCGGGATGTTTGCTTCAAAGGCCTTTTTTACCACCCCTTCAAAATCCAAAGCTGTGTCTTCCGCATCTATCAATCCACCACGGAGTTGCTGCCCTTCGCGCACTTCATTTACGTGCAGAAAGATGACCTCGGCGGCATGCTTTTTGGCCATGGCAAAGGCAATATGGATCAGGCTCGTTGCCGTTTTGGGGCTGGAAAGGCAGGCCATAATTCGGTAGTTTTTCCGCTCAATACGATCCAGCGCCTCCACTTTTTGTACGTGAACTATTTCCCGGTGGGAAGCATAGGTCTTATAGACGACTAGCCCGCAGCAAATCCATATAACCGTGATTATCCAGGCCACCAGACTATAATTGAACATGTACAGAGCCAGGAAAAGTAACAGCGCAATACCGACGATGGAAAGCACTGGAAAAAGTGGCACCCAAAATCCCCTCTCCAGGTCAGGCCGTTTCTTGCGGAGCCTGATCATCGCGATATTAACCTGGAGGAAGAGGAGCAGAAACATGATGTCGGCGGCACTTGCCACATCTTCGATGGGTAGCGAAACCGCCATCAATACCACAATAAACAGGGAAATCAGGATTGCCCAGTGCGGCGTAAAATTCTTTTCATGCACCTTACTGAAAAAACTTGGGAAATTACGATCCCGTCCCATGGCAAAAGCCACACGGGAGGAGGAGTAAATCGTGGCATTGAGAGCAGACATCGTGGAGATAAGACCACCGAAGATAATCATGATACCCCCACCGGCAAAAAAATGCCGCGACACTTCCACGAGGGCAAGCTCTTTTTTGGAAGCCAAATAATCCCAAGGCGTCATCGAACCCGATTGTATCGAGCCGAGCGCAGTTATCGCCACCAGAAGGTAGATGGGAATGACGATTACCAGGGAAAGAAAAACCGCCCGGGGAATATTTTTTTTGGGATTTTTGATTTCTTCGGAGCTTTGAGCGATTACCTCAAAACCTTGAAAAGCAATGAAAGTAAGCCCCATCGCCTTGAAAACGCCACCGTAGCCGTTGGGAAGGAAAGGGGTAAAAGCAGCTTGCCAATCCGTTTTGCCAAACATCGCGTCCAGTCCGAAAGCGACAAAAATCATGAGGATCAAGATTTTTGCTATTGTCACAAGATTACCTACCTTGCCGGCTTCCGACGCGCCCCGGAAATTAATGTAGGCGAAAAGAATCGCTGAAAACGCTGCCAGCAGCTTCTGGGGCGACAGAAATTCCCAGTGTGGAATCAAGATGCCCAGTTCCCGGAAAACATGCTCGAAATAGGCGCCGAAACCGATCGCATAGAGACTGCAGGCCACAGCATGGGCAAACCAACTCATCCAGCCGGAGAGAAAACCGTTCCATTTGGGAAGACCTTCCTTGACCCAGAGATATCCACCACCGGCATCATGGTAGCAGGAGCCTAACTCGGCATAGGACATGGCAGTTAAGAGCGCCACAAGACCATTGAGAATAAATGCCACGATCAACGCGGGACCGGCAACGCCGGCGGCAATACCGATCAACACGAAAATGCCCGCGCCGATCATGGCGCCCACTCCGATCATGGTGGCATCCAAGAGACCCATTTCCCGGCTTAATCGTACCTCTGTATCAAATTTTTTCATGCGCTTCATCCTCGACCTGCTGCATCCTGAAAGGTGGGGCCGTGTAAGTCCTAGGAAGATAATTTTCCGGGATTGTCGTCATGTTACCATCGCGCAAGCTGCCGTAATGGGGAGACATGATTTCCACGCCCCCCTCGTTGAACTTATCTTGGATATTCTGATGCAAGTCGGAATAAATGGTTGCCATCTTTGTTGCCTCCTGCGTGTAGGCGTTCAATTCGTAGTGGACATAAAAATCATCAAGTCCTGTCTGCAGTATAAAAGGGGCTGGACTCTTAAGGATTCTTTCCGTACTTCCGGCAGCGGCAAGCAAAAGTTCGTGAACCTTCCGCCAGGGCGCATTATAGCCGATCGTGACGCCGGTATGGAGGATCAGGGGCAAGCCGGAGGCAAAAGAAGAGCTGTAATTGATGATATGGTTGCTAAGCACGGACGCATTGGGAATTGTGATAGCTTCATTTTTGATCGTCCTTACGCGCGTTACCAAAAGTGATTTCTCCAGCACATCGCCGGTAGTGTCGGCAATGCGGACACGGTCGCCAATTTTAAAAGCCCGCATGTAGGTGATAATAACACCTGCCACCATATTGCCGACGGCGGAAGTGGAGCCAAAGGACAGCAGGAGACCGACAAAAAGGGAGATACCTTTGAATGCGGGAGAATCAGAGCCCGGCATATAGGGAAATGCAACTACGGCAGCAAAAGAAATTACAAGAATCCTGACAATAGCATAAGTCGGATCTGCCCACTCACGGTGAAAGCCGTGAAAAGTAACAATTCCGTTGCCCACTGCTGAAAAGACGAATTTTATAAGCTTCAAACCGTAGTAGGTAATTACCAGGATAACAACCAGGACAAAGAAATCTGGCAGGTATGAGGTAATGGCGTGCCCGAACATCCGGAGCGGCTTTACGATGTAGCCCACAATTTTCGAAGACAGATTCTTAGTCCAGGGAAAAAGTTGCAGGACAAAAATAGCATATAAATAAAAGGCTAGAAGGCTGATAAATACGCGCAACAGCTTAGCGATAATGATTAATGCCTTCCCGATTTGTTCCGAACTGATAAGTTCCAGCTTCTGAAGTTTTACAGTGGGGATGCGAAGACCTTTCCGAGATTCGATTGAGGAAAGCACTTTTATGAATAGTTTTTTTATTAAAAATATAGCCAGGATATACAGTGCAGTAAGGAGGGCGGCAAACACCCCCCCTGAAATCATGGCTTGCATGCTGTAAACTTCTCGGTGCTCGACTATGGACGCTATAATTATGCGGGCGTACTCCCGGGCCAGCTCTGCTTGGCTCAGGCCGCCCGCCTTTGCGTCCTCCTTCGTTACGGACATGATGATGAGATCACCAGCGGCTATTTGGGAAACCGTGCCATCGTCGATTGCCTTTATGCTTTCAATCTGCAACAGCGGGTCATTTGCGAGTTTACTGATCCGCTCTTCTATTATTTTTGCCCTCTCCTGCGGCGCAAATGACAGCACCTTGGCCTGAACATAAAAAAGGGTTTTATCACTGAAAACTACTGGTGCCGGAACCAGCTCTACGACCTCCTTTTTCACGTCGGTTTTTTGGGGGGGTGCGGCCTGAGCAACGGGCCAGGAAGACAACAGCAAACAAATAACGCCCCAGATGATAAAACTTATCATTCTCTGTCGCGGTATTAATTCATAAAACATTTTCGGCCCCTCCTTCTAATTCAGTCAACATTAGGAGCCCTAACATTTTAAGCGGGCATGCTGACACTACAGTCTGCACTGTAATTTGGCAAGCCATTTTCAATCTGGCAGGAGCAACACCCCCTCGCCGCTATGATATAATAGAAAATCATTTCTATCCAGTTGGTTATTGCAGTATGCCGCACAGTTGGACAGGATGTCCCTTTTTCTGTCCCTTTTTCTTGACAGTCAGCTTACTTTTCCTTAGACTCGCCATCAGGAAAAGTAACGCCGTAATCTAAAAAAGGGAGGGGTAAGCAATTGCAACTCGATGGCAACAAGGTATATGATACTGTTATTATCGGCGCCGGACCGGCGGGCTTCACGGCTGGCCTTTACGCTGCCCGGGCGGGCTTGAAGACGTTGCTGCTTGAGGGAGCGACCACCGTAAGCCAGATCACGATGACAGATTTAGTCGAGAATTATCCGGGCATACCCGAGGGAATCAACGGTTTTGAACTTGTACAGCTTTTTCGCAAACAGGCGGAAAGCTTCGGCATGGAGGTAGTCTCGGGAGATGTCACATCCCTGATCACGGAACAGCACCATGGCCAGAACGTGTGGAAAGTGAAGGCGGGCAAAGAGTTTCGCGCCCTTTCCATCATCGTTGCCACGGGCGCCAACTGGCGTAAAATCGGCGTTCCCGGTGAAGACGCTTTTATCGGCAGGGGCGTGTCCTACTGCGCTACCTGTGATGGCCCTTTCTATCGGAATAAAGAAGTGGTCGTCGTCGGGGGCGGGGATACGGCGGTTCAAGAAGCCATTTTTCTCACCCGTTTTGCTTCCCAGGTGACGGTTATCCACCGCCGCGACCGCCTGCGGGCAACGAAAATTCTGCAGGAAAGAGCCTTTGCCAACAGCAAGATCCGCTTTGTCTGGAACGCTGTTCCCGAAGCAATCACCGGCCAGGACTTTGTCCAGGGGATCAAAATCCGTGATATCAAGACCGGAACATCGACCGATATTCCGGCGGAGGGGGCCTTCATTTTCATCGGACTTACCCCCAACACGGAGATATTCCGGGAACTCGTGAGGCTGGACAAGCATGGTTACATAATCACGGACGGTAAAATGCAAACTTCGACAGCAGGCATCTTTGCCGCCGGTGACTGCACCGAGAAGCTGCTGCGCCAAGTAGTCACCGCATGCGGTGATGGGGCAACGGCCGCCTTCGCCGCCCAGCTTTACGTAGAGGAACTGAAAGGAGAGCCTTTACTGACAGCTTGTCAATAAAGCCTTTTTTACGTCTCAACCAACCATGAGGATAATATGGATAACCTGATCAATGCCTGGCAAAATCTTCCTTACCATCTCAATCCCAATCTTTTCAGTGTCGGTTTTTTTCACCTGCGCTACTACAGCTTGATGTATCTGGCGGCCTTTTCACTAACATACATCCTGGTCTCATACCGCTTGAAAACTGAAAACTTCTCTTATAGCATCGAAATGATACAGGATTTCTTTATATGGGGCATACTGGGTCTGATCCTGGGCGCCCGTTTCGGCTATGTCCTCTTTTACAACTTTAGTTATTACCTTCATCATTCCTGGGAAATCATTATCCCCCTGAATTTCTCCCAGGGAGTTCGTTTTGTCGGCATCAGCGGGATGTCCTATCATGGCGGCGCCCTGGGTGTTGTTATTGCCGCCCTGCTCTTCTGCCGCAAACGGGGAATTGATTTCTGGAACCTCACCGATCTTTTCTGCCCCACCTTTCCCCTGGGATACACCTTTGGCCGGATCGGCAACTTCATCAATGGCGAACTTTTTGGCCGGGTAACTGATGCCCCCTGGGGTATGTATTTTCCCCTTGCACCCAATCACGAACTGCGCCATCCCTCCCAGCTATACGAGGCTTTTTTTGAAGGGATCATCCTCTTCATTTTCCTCTGGATATTGAGAAAGAAGAGACCCTTTGCCGGTTTTCAACTGGCCCTCTACGCCATCGGCTATGGGACTATCCGTTTTTTTATCGAATTTTACCGGGAGCCGGACTTTCAATTGGGATTTGTCTGGAACATGCTGAGCATGGGACAGCTGCTCTGTCTTGCCATGATCCTGACGGGCCTGGGAATCATCATCCTGCGCCGGGGCCGTAGATAATCATTGTGCAAAAGGAACAGATGATATTGCCGAGACCGACAAATGCCCAATTCAGGTTATGGCGGAGATTGAATAATGCCAAAACGCGTCTCCGGGAAGGTCTTCTATTAGCCGAGGGAATAAAGGTCGTAGGGGAACTGCTAAAAAGCACCTGGACCGTCAAGGCGATCCTCGTAAGGGAAGGGAAAGGGGCGCCCCCTTTTTGGGCCGCCGGTCCTCCCGACGTGCCCGTTTATTTCCTGGCTGCCAAGGAGTGGAATCAGCTCAGCCAGGATAAAACTCCCGAAGGCATCATGGCCGTGGCTGCCCTGCCGGAGCGTCCCACGGTTGAATGCTTGCAGTCGACAGGACATGTCATCCTGGCCTATCGCATCAACAACCCCAACAATCTTGGCGCCCTGATCCGTACTGCCCACTGGTTCGGATTTGCGGCGATTGCCCTCAGCAGTGATTCAGTGGACTTTGCCAATCCCAAGGTGGTAAGGGCCTCCATGGGAAGCCTGTTCCATCTTACAATTATTTCTGATTTGGATTTTGCGATCCTGCTGCCCACTCTGAAAGAACGCTATTTATTACTCGCCGGCGATGCCCAAAAGGGTATAGCGCCTCATTCCTGTGCGCAGCAAGCGGCCTTGCTGCTGGGAAGCGAGAGTTACGGGCTGCCTGCGGAACTGCTGGAACTGGCCGCTGAAAGGTGGAAGATACCCGGCACAGGCAACGCGGAATCTCTCAGTCTTCCGCAGGCGGCGGCGATCATGATGTATGCCATGAGCTTCCAATAACGAGGAAGTGATAGGAATAATGTTTATGGATAAATATATTCAAGTAAGCACAACCACCGCCAGACAAGAGGACGCCTTAAGGATTGCCGGAGCACTCATCGAGAAAAGGCTGGCGGCCTGCGTGCAGATTCTGGGGCCAGTGCTGAGCATCTATAGGTGGAATGGCGCCGTTGAGCAGGCGGAAGAATGGCAGTGCCTGATCAAAAGCCGGCAGGATCTTTTCGAGGAAGTGGCAACAAGCATCAAGGCTATCCACCCCTATGAAACGCCGGAAATCATAGCCACGGTTATTTCCTCAGGGAGCGCGGCTTATCTGCAGTGGCTCCATGACGAGCTAAAGGCGAAAAACATCATTTAAGTAAAGCTGCGTCGGCGTTGTGCCTGACCTGGCTTCTTATTGCCGTACTTCACAAAGGGTTTGCCAGAATCTTTTTTTGCAGCTGCCATCTGTGACGGACGCGTCTCGCCTCCTGATCTGCCCTCTGTCCTGACCCCGGCGAATTGGCGCCTTGGCGCCGCCG
>JBAQLR010000101.1:0-4933 GCA_049302035.1 Syntrophales bacterium | reverse complement strand
TTTGGCGTCTTGTGGAGAAAATGCAGTCAGGGAACCAGCAGCGACAAAGGCAATCGGTGGGTAGAACGGATACTCACCCTGCGACAAACCTGCCGCCTCCGGTCTCTGAAAACCTATCCCATCCTTGTCGATACTGTTCAAAGGTATTTCAAGGGGCAGGAACCCGATCTCTCCTGGTTCACGCAAGGCTGAATTGAGACCTTTGAATTTTGTCATTTCGAGGAGCATTAGCGACGAGAAATCTTAATGCTCGTGCATAGTTAAAGATTTCTCCCTCCGGTCGAAATGACAATATTGGCAGTTATTCAAAGGTCTCGAATTTGAATACCCTGTGATCGCTTACCAATTGTATCGAAAGCGTCGACACAATCTTTTCGCCCACGAAGCGTTGACAGAACTGAATGGCGCGGTAGAGGGAGCGGAGGGTAAACGCCTGCCCGAACTCCAATGTCAATTCTCGTGACACTGTTACGAGAATATGCTCTCCATACGCTGCTTTCTTATCAGTAAGTATGATCCATCGACTATCTCTTTTCGTAGAGGAAGAAAGCGGTACGCAAGGGCTGCGCCCATTACGAGTAGTTGACTGTGCCCTCCGTGCGGGCCAGTTGTTCGAAAGAGGTATATCTCTCCAGGAAAGCCAGTTTCACGATGCCGATGGGGCCGTTCCGCTGCTTGCCGATGATGATCTCCGCAATGCCTTTTTCCGGGTTGTCTTCCGATTTATTGTAAACCTCGTCCCGGTAGATGAAGGCAATCAAATCGGCATCCTGCTCAATGGCGCCGGATTCCCGCAGATCCGCCATATGCGGCCGACGGTCGGTGCGATCCTCCACTTTTCTGTTCAACTGGGAAAGGGCGATGACGGGAACGCTTAATTCCTTGGCCAGGGCCTTTAAAGAACGGCTAATCTCTGAAATTTCCTGTTCCCGTGAATCTCTACGGCCACTTCCTCTCATAAGCTGCAGATAGTCGATGACCACCAGTTCCAGGCCGCTTTCCGCCTTCAAACGGCGGGCCTTCGCCTTCATTTCCAGCACCGTGATAGAGGGGGTGTCGTCAATATAAATGGGAGCTTCCGAGAGCCTCCCCGCCGCCGTCGTGAGCTTGGGCCAATCCGTTTCCCCCACTAAGCCCCGCCGCAGACGCTGGGAATCAACCTTGGCATCTGCCGACAGCATGCGCATGGCCAATTGCTCTTTAGCCATTTCCAGAGAGAAAATGGCAACGGGCAGACCGAGCTCTACCCCGGCATGGCTGGCGAGGTTAAGGGCAAAGGCGGTCTTTCCCATACTGGGTCGGCCGGCAATGATGATTAAATCCGATTTCTGCAGGCCCGAAGTCAGCTCATCAAGTTTATCGAATCCGGTGGAAACACCGGTTATTAAATCCTTTTTTTCATAAAGATTTTCGATGGATTTAAAACTATCCCTGATGATGTTTTTCAAAAGATAGAAAGAAGGCCTGATCTTGTTTTCAGATATCTCGAAGATGGCATGTTCCGCCTCATCCAAAACCTGATCAACATCCGTGCCGCGCTCATAGGTGTTCTGCAAAATGCCGGTTGCCGTGTCGATTAGCTGCCGGAGAATTGCCTTTTCTTTGACTATCTTTGCATAATAGGCAATATTCGCCGCGGAAGGGACGTTATCCACAAGGGAGGCAAGATATGCCGTCCCACCCACACCATCCAAGTGTTTCTTGCTTTTCAGGATGTTCGTCAGAGTAATCAGATCAGCCGGCTCATTTCTGTCCGACAGTTCGATGATGGCCGCAAAAATCCGGCGGTGGCTCTCACTGTAGAAGTCCTTGGTACCCAGCAACTCAAGGACGGTGTTGAGCGCCTGGTTATCCAAAAGGATGCCGCCCAGAATGGACTGCTCAGCCTCAGCATGCTGAGGAGGGACTTTATGTAACAGAGAGGAGTTCTCTTGCATCCCTTTTCTAAGCCTCAGCTACTACATGCACCTTGACCTCCGCCACCACGCCGGCCGGCAGCTTGATTTTCACGACATACTCACCCAACGCTTTCAGGGGTTCATCCAAAAGGATATTTTTTCTTTCAATGGACAGACCGGCTTCCTGCAGAACTTGCTCGATGTCCTTCGCCCCCACGGAACCGAATAGCTTATCCTGATCGCCTACCCGCCGGGCCACATTGCAAGTAATACCTGCCAGCTGCTCCACGAGCGTTGCCGCTTTTTTCTTTTCTTTTTCCACCAATTGGAAAATATGTTTTCTTTCGTGCTCAAGGGCTTTCATGTTTTTGGTATTGGCCTCGATCGCCAGTCCCTGCGGAATCAAATAATTCCTGGCATAACCATCAGAAGCCTTTACGGTATCTCCCGCTTTTCCCAGTGCTGCAACATTCTCTTTCAATATCAAGTTCATAACCACGCTCCTAAAACGGACTAAACGACGGGGTCTCCCACCGTCTTGTTAAGTTTGCGAAAATCAATCCATAAATCAAACAAACCTACAGCCGTAACCAGCAAGGTGACGATCTGTTGGGCAAAAATAAGGAAATAAATCAAGTATCTAAAACCTGCCGGAAACGGGCTTTTTTTCAGGAAGTAACTAACAATGGCCAGTCCGGCAAACATGTAAACCGCACAAATCACGATCAGCATGTTCCAACCTATAATTCCCGTTCCACCCTCGGACATGAGGATCATAACACCGGCGCCAATCAAATACCAAACCATTTTATCCGGCGCTTTCCAGGTACTTAGATCGCCGAAGTCGGGGCCGGGCAGGCCGTACCGATGAAGTAGCGGCCTCGCCACCAGGAGGTTAACCCATACCATAAACATCAAGGCCACAAGAGACAGTGCAGGCAATATCATGGTGAGAGCGGCGGCTATTGCCGGAATATTTCCCTTGACCAGCTCGGCCTGTTCCTTGGCGATGGGCAAGTTGCCATAAAAGTCCACACTGATTTTTAACTGCCTCGTAAGGTTGGTTTGCACCAAATGCCAGGGCGTCTCGCTTGTAATAAATGCCTGGTATGATATTAGCGCGGCCTCCAGGAGGAAAAGCGCCGCCACGGCATGCAGAATGGTCTTTTCGATAGAGTATTTTTTTTGCAGGCATTCAGCGATGATGACCCCCGCCAAGGCCATGGCGGCAACCAGGGGCAAACCCGCAAAGGCGCCTAAAAGAGCTAAAAAAACAAACGCCAGCGATAAAGACGCAACCACGACGGTGAATCCCTTTTGCCGACCGTGCTTTGCGTAGCAATAAATCGCAAAGAGCGGCATAAAGGGGATGGCGCCCACCCCCAACGGCGGTACTATAAGCACAAAGAAGCAGAGCAGCGAGACAAACAGCACGGCCCTCAAGAAATCTCTGTTAAAATAAATGCCCCTTTGTTTTTCCAAATACGGAACCTGCCCAATCGAACATTTTAGTTTAGGGTAGCTGCGCTTTCAGGGAAATTCAGTTATTTGCCCTCGGCAACAACATAAGGCATCAGAGCAATCATCCGGCCTTTTTTTATCGCTACCGTTAACTCCCGTTGGTGTTTCGCGCAACTGCCGCTGATTCGCCGGGGCATAATCTTGCCCCTCTCCGTAACAAACTCTTTCAGGCCGCCCGGCTGTTTGTACTCTATTTTCAACGTTGAATCATTACAGAATTTACAAAATTTCCGTTTATGGAAGAACTTCTTATGGGGCCTCTGGTCTCTGGTGGGTCTTTCCGGGATTGCCATTTATTCTACCTCCTCCTCACTCTCAGACTCTGGTGCAGGGGCTTCACCCTCACCGGTCGCTAACGACGCCTCAGTGTTTTCGGGAATTGCGGTTATCTCCTCCTGGTCGGGGGCAGATGTCGGCTCTACCTTTTCCTCGACAACGCGGGGATGCATCTCTTCCTCAAGATCTTGCAGATTTACCGTATCCCGAATTTTGACCGTCATGTATTTTAATATCTGGTCACTGATACGGAGATTTCTTTCCAGCTCGGTAACAATGGCGGCGGTGCCGACAAAATCCATAAGCACATAGAAGCCTCGGGGTTGCTTATTTATTTCGTAGGCAAGCTTCCTCTTGCCCCACTTGTCTATCTTGACGACGATGCCTTGGCGGTCTGTGACGATGGCGCTGTAACGTGCCACCAGACCATTGATGTCTTCCTCGGGTAAATCTGCGTACGTGATGAAGATTGTTTCGTATCTTCTCAATTTACTTCCTCCTCTCGGCTTTAAATCCCGAACACCGGGTTCGGGTAAGGATTATGTCACTAAAACGGGGTTGGCTTCTATACCACTGTCCAGAATATAGCAAGCCTTTTGTGTAAACGCCGCTTATGTAGAGTCTTCGTCCATAACTTTAACAGCATCGCCTGTCTTGACCTCTCCCTCATCAAGCACTTCCGCAAACACTCCTTCCCGAGGCATCACGCAATCCCCCACCTGGTAAAAAATGTTGCATCTGGTATGACACTCTTTACCAATCTGTGTGATCCGGATAACCGCTCCATCCCCGATGGAAAGCCTTGTTCCCACAGGCAAGAGATGAAGGTCGATGCCTTCAATGGACAGATTTTCCGCAAAATCGCCATAGTCAACCGGTAGTCCCTTGTCCCTGATTTTTTCGATGCTTTTTTTGGACAGCAGACTGAGTTGCCGGTGCCAATCGCCTGCATGGCCGTCGGCATCCATGCCCCAGCCTTTTATCAGACGGCCGACCCCCACATTCCTCTTCTTCGTTCCCTTTTTCTCGCTGATATTGACGGCCAGAATCCTGCCTTCCCTGCCCGCCTTGGCCTCTATTTCCATCAGAAACCGCCCTTATTAGAAGGAGTGCTTGTGTTAATAGCCAAATCTCCGATCAAAAGTCAATGTTTACTGAACTTATCCAATAACATGACCTCGCATACTGGCGCCGGTTCGACCTTCTGCAGGTCGCCGGCGGCGGGGGCGTTGCTCGGC
>JBAQLR010000100.1:0-24812 GCA_049302035.1 Syntrophales bacterium | reverse complement strand
CTGCTGCCGGGGCTGCTGCCGGAGCGGCTGGCGTTTTAGGCGCCTCAGGCGCTGCAAATGCGACCGTGGATACAAAGAACAAGCCCGCTACCAATACCATAAAACGTTTCATACTGTATTACCTCCTTAAGGGTTTTTAATGTCTCCAATTAAGCAAACTGCATACCAAAGCATAATTATCTGGATTAGGGGAAATTTACTATAGATAACTGTCTGACATGAAATGAGTTAATTTATGCGAGCTGCTTATGGGGAACGAAAAAACGGAGAATTACTCCCCAGCAATGGGGAATTTTGCATCATGCACGGTTTGTGGGAAAACTGCCTGATCATTGCTTGCAAGACTTTATGCTGGAGTAATCCCGGCGGCGACAATATAACTTCTTGCCCTCGACAGTCTCGGCATGCTACGCGAAAGCGATGATTAAGCAAAACGCTGATGACTTTGCTGCGGGGCGAAGGGTGATCGTTGTGGGGGCAGGCGCGAGCGGCATGATGGCCGCCTGCCGGGCTGTCGAAATGGGCGCAGATGTCCTGTTACTGGAGAAGACCGATCAACCTGGAAAGAAGCTTCTCATCAGCGGCAAATCACGCTGCAATCTCACCAATGACAAAGGTTTAGAAAATTTTCTTGCCATGTATGGGGTAAACGGCTCTTTCCTCCGTCAGGCTTTTCACCGGTTTTTTAGCGCGGAGCTGCTGGCTTTTTTCCGGCAATATGGCCTTGAAACCAAGGTTGAACGGGGAGAACGGATCTTCCCCGTTTCCGATGATGCCCGGGACGTGGTGGCAGCCATGCTCCGCTGCCTGGCCAGCCGCCGTGTCAGTCTGAAACAGCGCACCTGTGTGAAGGGTATACTCACGGTCGAAGGGCGCGTGGCGGGCGTCCAAACGGAGCAGGGAACCATTCCGGGTGCTGCCGTCATCCTTGCAACGGGTGGCTCAAGCCACCCCGGTACGGGTTCCAGCGGGGACGGTTACACCATGGCAGCCGCCCTGGGACATGAAATAATCAAGCTGCGTCCGGCCCTGGTTCCCTTGGTCGTGGACAACTGTGAGCTGGCGAAATCCATGCAGGGGGTAAGTCTCCGCAATGTCCGTCTGACGGCCTTTCAGTGCCCTGCCGGTGAAATCAGGGCGTCCTTTATGCCTGATAGCAATACGGGCCGCGGTTTTGCCAAAAAGCCGCGGCCACCCGTCATCGAAAGCCGCATGGGGGAAATGATGCTGACCCATTTCGGCCTGGGTGGCCCCCTGACACTGCTTATGAGCCTTGCCATCGTGGATGCGCTGGCCCATGGTCCCGTCAGCGTTGCCATCGATCTCAAACCTGCCTTGACCAGCGAGCAGTTGCGCTGGAGATTGCAGCGGGATTTTGATCACTTTAGCAAGCGCGGTTTCCGTCGCCTGCTGGGCGAATTGCTGCCAGCCAAAATGGTGGAGCCCTTCGCGGCTTTAACGGGGATTCCGGTAGACAAGCCGGCCCACCAGATAACGGCCGAGGAGAGGGAAAGGCTGCTTAATTGTCTGAAGTCCCTGACCTTTGACATTATCCGTCCTCTCCCCCTTACGGCGGCCATTGTCACGGCAGGCGGTGTTTCACTTAAAGAAGTCGATCCCCGCACCATGGCCTCGCGCATACTGGCAGGGCTCTACTTATGCGGTGAGGTACTCGATATAGATGCCGATACGGGCGGCTACAACCTGCAGGCGGCATTTTCCACCGGTTATGTAGCCGGTGAACAGGCCGCCCTTTTCGTCCGGCAACTGTAGTGACAAAATATTTCTTTAACTAGGATGGCGCCCCAAGGGCAAAGGAGGCGCCCTCCCAGGTAAAGAAGGGCGCCTTTTTTGTGCTGCCTTTAAATTTTTGTTCTTATAATTGCTCGCCAGAAATCCTCATCCCATAAAAGGAACGATAGACAAAAACGAGGGCAACAAGGAAGAAAACAGAAGCAAGAACTGTTTTCAAACCGGTTTGGCCCGTCTTCTGCATTTCCACGGCAATTTCCACGGCTAATAGCCCGAAGAGCGTGGTAAACTTGATGACCGGATTCAGGGAAACGGAAGAGGTGTCCTTGAAAGGATCGCCTACGGTATCCCCCACGATGGTCGCCTCGTGGAGCGGCGTGTTCTTTTCCTTCAGATCGACTTCCACGATTTTTTTCGCATTATCCCAGCAGCCGCCGGCATTGGCCATGAAGATGGCCTGGAAGAGTCCGAAAAAGGCGATGGCGATCAGATAACCGATAAAGAAATAGGGGTTAAAAAATGACAGGGCCAGGGTCATGAAGAAGATGACCACAAAGATATTGATCATACCCTTTTGCGCGTAAAGAGTGCAGATTCTAACGACTTCCTTGCTATCTTCAATGGAGGCGGCTTTGTCGGTTAACTTGATGTTGTCCTTGATAAAGACGACGGCCCGGTAAGCGCCAGTCACGACCGCTTGGGTAGAGGCGCCGGTGAACCAATAGACCATACAACCGCCCATCAAAAGACCCAGAATAATCTCCGGCTGGACCAGGCTTAAATGGATGGCCACGTTGCCGAAGACGCTTTCCAAAAGCATGATGATGCCGAAAACCATCGTTGTGGCGCCGACCACCGCCGTGCCGATAAGCACCGGCTTGGCGGTGGCTTTGAAGGTGTTGCCGCCGCCGTCGGCCGCTTCGAGAAAATCCTTGGAGTGCTTGAAATCCGGCTCAAAGCCAAACTCCTTTTTGATGTTTTTCTCAATGTCAGGTATCTGTTCGATCATGGAAAGTTCGTAGATCGACTGGGCATTATCCGACACGGGACCGAAACTGTCCACGGCGATGGTTACCGGGCCCATGCCGAGGAAGCCGAAGGCCACCAGACCAAAGGCAAAGACCGGCGCCGCAAACTTGAAGGCCTCGGGCATGACGGCCATAATGGCGGGATTCAGAGATACGAGATAAGCGGCCAGCATCAGGACCAGGATGCACAGCCCCTCCCAGAAGGCGGAGAAATTGCCGGCCACGAAGCCCGAGAGGATAACCAGAGATGCTCCCCCCTGCCTGCCCGAGTTGACCACTTCTTCACAATGGCGCGATTTCGTGCTGGTGAAGGCCTTGGTAAATTCCGGGATCAAGGCGCCGGCGATTGTACCGCAACTGATGATTAAAGCCAGAGCCCACCAGAGGGAACCGTAGGTTTCCGTCGGCTGGATGTCGGACAGCAGGGCATAACTGGCGACAAAGGTAACAACGATGGAAACGGCGGAGGTAAGCCAGACCAGGTTAGTTAAGGGCTGTTCCACATCCAACTCTTTTTTGCCGGTGAAGAGCGCGGCGCTAATGCTTTGATTAATGAAATAGGAGGCAAGCGAGGTCAGCACCATCAGAATCCGCATGGCGAAAATCCAGATGATCAAGGTCCCCGCCATTTGGGGATTACCGATCAACGCCAGGGCCAGAAAGGCAATCAGAGCCACACCGGTGACGCCGTACGTTTCAAAGCCGTCAGCCGTCGGGCCTACGCTGTCGCCGGCATTATCGCCGGTACAATCGGCGATGACGCCAGGATTCTTCGGGTCATCTTCGGGAAGCTGGAAGACGATTTTCATCAGATCCGAACCGATGTCGGCGATCTTGGTGAAGATGCCTCCGCAGATCCTCAAGGCGCTGGCTCCCAGGGACTCGCCAATGGCAAAGCCGACAAAGCAGGGGCCCGCCAACTCCTTGGGGATGAAGGCCAGAATGCAGATCATGAGAAACAGTTCCACGCTGACCAATAAAAGTCCCACGCTCATCCCGGAGCGCAGGCAAATATTGACAATGTTGATTGGGTCCCCGGTGAGGGATGAGAAGGCCGCCCGTGAGTTTGCCACGGTATTGATCCTGATGCCGAACCAGGCCACGCCGTAGGAGCCGAGAATACCCATCACCGAGCTTAGGAGAATGATCGCCACATTGGCGAAGGGCGCTTTTTGCAGACCGGCAAAATAATAGATGATGCAGACCGCGATCAAAAGCCAGAGAACAGCGAGAAACTTACCCTGCTGTGTCAGGTAGGTTTTGCAGGTTTCCCAGATGGTAGCCGATACATCCAGCATGGACTTATGAGCAGGCAGATTTTTCGTTTGTTTGTATTGCAGGAGACCGAATCCCATGCCGATAAGGCAAATGACCAACCCCCAATAGAGGATCGCAGACCCGGAAAGCTGGCTGCCGCCAATGTTGAAAACCACACCGGTCAAATCCGGCAACTTGATGTCCGCTTCCCCGGCAAAGGCCGTAGCGGCAGCAAACATTGCGCCGAATGCGGTTAAGAAAAATAAAATAAGACGCTTAATCATACACATACCCTCCTTAACAAAATTATTTTTATTTATTGCTTAATAATCGGTTCGGCCTGCGCGCCAACGCTTTTCCCGTGATAGTTGCGCATGGCGGACTCTATGCCAACAAGCACCGTCTCACGCACCGCCTCGCACGTTTGCTCAATAAGGCGTGGCAGAGCAATCGTTTCATCTTTGGAAAAAGGCGCCAGCACATAGCTTTCCACCATCGTTTTCCGGAGCGGCTTTCCTATGCCGATTCTAACCCTGAGGAAATCGGAGCTGCCCAGATGTTGAATGATGGAGGCTAAACCCTTGTGCCCACCGTCACCGCCCCCTTTTTTCAACCGGAGGGTCTGAAACGGCAGATCCAGATCATCATGGATGATAATCAGATTTTCCACGTCGATTTTAAAATATTCTACGAGCTTTTGTACGGCGTTGCCGCTTAAGTTCATGTAGGTCTGAGGCTTGGCCAGGATAATTGCCCCGCTTCCTAACCTGCCTTTACCCAAAAAAGCATCGAAGGCCCGTTTCTGCAGGGAAATTCCATACTGCCCGGCCAATTGATCAAGTACCAGAAAACCAAGATTATGCCGACTGGTACGATATTGTTCCCCCGGATTGCCCAGTCCCACGATCAACTTCACCGAAATTGCTCCCTATAGAGATAAATAGGCGCCGGTTCACTTCGCCGGTTCTGCCGTGGAAGCTTCTCCCTCCACTTCTCCGGCCTCTGTCGGGATTGCTTCTTTCACAGCCGATACTGTGGCCAGCACTGCGTCGTCGCGGTCAAGAATGGTTACGCCCTCAACAGGGGAAATATCTTGCACTTTAAAAGAGTGCCCAATGGCGATCTCGCTTAGATCTGCCGCGAAAAATTCCGGACGGTGACGGGGCATACAAGATATCTTTACTTCCCTTTTCAAAAGGTGCAGCTCCCCGCCCGCCTCTACGCCTTTGGCTTTGCCTGTGAAATGCACCGGAATATCAAGGGTTATTTTATGGCCCATGGTTATTTCATAGAAATCGGCATGGACGGGCTCCCGGCTGACAGGTTCCACCTGTACCTCTTTAAGCACGGAGAGTTTCTCGATTTTTCTCTCCTGACCGGCAACAATCAATTTAATGAAGGCATTTTCGCCTTTTTTCCGCAGCTTCATAAGCTCGGCGGCATTTACCGTAAGCATCATTGTTGCCGCTCCCGGCCCGTAAAAAACGGCCGGCACCAACCCTTCTTTCCTTAACCGTCGGGCGTGTCCTTTGCCGGCTGCCGTACGGACCCCGGCATTTAGCTCATTTGTTTCCATTGCTGCCTCCTAAACAAAAAGTGAACTCACTGATTCGTTATAATATATGCGTTTTACCGCCTCGCTGAGCAAACCTGCGACGGAGAGCACGGTAATGCGCTTGCAGGCGATCGCCCTCTCCTGCAAGGGGATCGTGTCCGTGACAATTACTTCTTTGATATTGGATTCTTCAATCCGCTGTAGAGCGGGGCCGGAGAGAACCGGATGGGTGGAACAAACGGAAACCTCGGTAGCGCCCGCTTCTTCCAGGGCTTTGGCCGCCTGGATTACTGTGCCCGCCGTGTCAATCATGTCATCGAGGATAATGACCCGGCAACCCTTAACCTTGCCGATGATGTTCATAATCTGGACTTCATTGGGGCCTTCCCTTCTTTTATCAATAATCGCCAGGTTGGCTCCCAAACGTGTACCGAAGGCTCGGGCTCGGGCAACACCGCCCGTGTCGGGTGAGACGATGACCATGTTGTCAGGATAATTATTTTTTAGATAATCGATCAACACGGGTGTGGCAAAAAGGTTATCCACCGGAATGTTGAAAAACCCCTGGATTTGCCCCGCATGCAGGTCCAGGGCCAGCACCCGGTTGGCTCCTGCGGTAGTGATAAGGTCGGCCACGAGTTTGGCCGTAATCGGCGCCCGGGGGGCAACTTTTCGATCCTGCCTGGCGTAACCGTAGTAGGGGATGACGGCGGTGATCCGGTCAGCAGAGGCTCGCTTTATGGCATCGATCATGATGAGCAGCTCCATGCAGGTGACATTGACAGGTGGGCAGGTGGGTTGGATGATGAAGACATCCTTGCCGCGCACATTTTCGTTAATTTCCACCCGGGTCTCACCATCGCTGAAGGTCGTGACGTTCACCATTCCAAGTTTGACGCCCAGGCTTTCCGCTATCTTCCCCGCCAGGGGAACATTAGCATTGCCGGAGAAAATTCTGATTTTTTCGAGCATCAAACACCTTCCTTAAGCATAACCTGTAAACGATACAACCCATGAAATCATATTGGCTGGGGCGGGAGGGTTCGAACCTCCGAATGCAGGAATCAAAGTCCTGTGTCTTACCACTTGACGACGCCCCATTTTTTACCGAGGGGGATAAAAAAGACTAGTCAGAGGGAATGGGCGAGATAGGTTCGTAAATTTCCCCACCCCTTTTGCAACAGCGCCTCGTTAGCCTGCCGGGCCCCTGTCTCCGTCGCAAAAATACCAAAAACTGTGGGCCCGCTTCCGGACATCAATGCTCCTAAAGCGCCGTAATTTATTAAAAAACGCTTCAACTGATTTAAAACGGGGTAAAGCGCCAGGGTAACATCCTCCAGGTCATTTACTAACCACTCAAGCAGGCCACTATCACTCCCCATCTTAAGCGGCGGGATGCTACAATTTATGTCGTCTCTTGTCAATCTTAAATTAAGTTTTTCGTAAACCATCCTCGTGGAAACAGGGAAGCCGGGGTTTATTAGCAGGAACCACCAAGTGGGTAGAGGCGCCGCTTCCTGCAGGCAATCACCGATACCGGTGGCCCAGGCTGTTTTCCCAAAAATAAAGAAAGGGACATCGGCCCCTAAATTTTTGCCCAGAGCCATCAGTTCCTCCTGGCTCAAATTGCCCTTCGTCAGTTCGTTCAAGGTCATCAGGGTGGTTGCAGCATTCGAACTGCCGCCGCCCAGGCCGGCGGCGATGGGTATCTTTTTGGTGAGCCGTATGGCAACCCCTTTTTTGTAGCCGATGCGAGAAAAATAGGCTGCCGCCGCCCGGTAAACAATATTGCCTTGATCTTCCGGCAGGGGGCTGCCGGGACAGGTAACAACGATGTTCACAGGAAGAGACGTAAAGGTCAGCTCATCGTAGAGGCTTATCCTCTGCATAAGAGTGGCGATGTCATGATAGCCGTCGTCCCGTTTCCGCAATACGGTGAGGCGCAAATTGACCTTGGCCGGCGACTTTTTTTCAATCATCTCAACGTAATTCTTTCACGTAACGCATTTGCAGCTCGTAAAGCACCCCTTCCAGGATATTTTTTTCCTTTTCTTCGAGATTCCCCAAAGTCTTGTTTTTTAACATGACAAGGGTATCGATGATCTCTTTTGCGGCGGGTAGATTTTTTTCCACCTTTTGGGCGGGATCCTGAAATTCGCCAAAATGGAAAAGGGCGGTGCTGCTCAGGGAAACAATAAAGTTCGCGAAATTCACCTCCGGCATGTAAGCCGCTTCCGGCTCCGCCGGTTCTGCCGTCGCATCAACCTGGGCGGTGACCGCTTCGGCAGTTGTTTTTGCTGTTGGCTCTTCCGCCGCCCGGACATCGCCGGTTTCACTGAAAACCCGTCTGTCCTTGACAACAAAGCTTTTCTTTTCTTCTTCCATAAGCGCCTCCTCCTGGGCGTGACCGCATCTCTTAAGGAAGCGGTCCGCATATATCAAATTTGCATTATTAACGGGGGATCATGGCTCTTAGCCGGGTCACCCTTTCTTCGACAGGCGGATGGGTGCTGAAAAGATTCATCAGCGATTTTCCCGTAAGGGGATTAACGATGAACATATGAGCTGTCGAGGGATTTACCGCCAGCGGTATGGCTTCGGAGGCCCGGGAAAGTTTCTCCAGGGCGCTCGCCAAGCCGTATGGTTTGCCCGAAATTTTAGCCCCCTCGGCATCGGCATCGTATTCGCGCGAGCGGGAAATAGTCATCTGAATGAGCGTTGCCGCCAGGGGGGCCAGGATGGCCATGGCGAGCAAGCCGAAAATGCCGCCCCCTTCATCGTCCCGGTTGCGGCTTCCCACACCGAAAATCGCCGCCCATTTTGCCATGCTGGCGAGCATGACAATGGCGCCAGCCAGGGTAGCGGCAATGGAGCTGATCAGCATATCCTTGTGCTTAATATGCGACAGTTCGTGGGCAATAACCCCTGCCAGTTCCTCCTGGTTCAATATCCGTAAGATGCCTGACGTTACGGCAATCACGGCGTGATTTTCATCCCGTCCCGTGGCAAAGGCGTTGGGGGTATCTTCCGGAATAATATAAACCCTGGGCATGGGCAAAGATGCCAGCAAGGTCAGATTCCTGACAAGCGTAAAAAGCTCCGGCGCCTGGCTTTGTGTGACCTCCTCAGCCTTATACATCTTAAGGACGATTTTATCGGAAAACCAGTAACTGCCGAAATTCATTACCAGGGCAAAACTAAAGGCGATAACCATCCCCTGCTGACCGCCGAAATAACCGCCGATGAGCATTAAAAGACCAGTCAATCCCCCCAGGAGCAGGGTTGTCTTGAGCGTATTCATTTTTCCTCCTCTTTAAATGTGATGCGGTCGTAAAAGTTACTCACTTTTACTTAACAAGACGTTGCCGCTTTGGAAATCACCAACGATCCTGTCGCCTTCCGCGAAGTTGCCTTCCAGAATTTGCAAGGCCAGATTATCCAAAATTATTTTCTGGAGCACCCGCTTCAGGGGTCGCGCGCCGTAAGCCGGGCTGAACCCCTGATCGGCTATATAATTTTTGGCTGCTGCTGTCAATTCGATGGTCAACTTCTTTTCCGTCAGCCTCCCCTGAATTAGCCCCAACTGGATATCGATTATCCGGTAGATGTCCTCCTTAGTCAAGGCCCGGAACATAATGATATCATCGATACGGTTCAGAAATTCCGGGCGAAAGGTGATGCGCATGGTTTCCATTGTCCGGCTGTACTTTTCCTCTTCGTCCAGCGTCTCGTCCTGTATCCACTGACTGCCTACATTGGAGGTCATAATCACGATGACGTTTTTAAAATCCACGGTGCGGCCGTGGCCATCTGTCAGGCGGCCGTCGTCGAGAATCTGCAAGAGGATGTTGAAGACATCGGAGTGGGCTTTTTCGATTTCGTCAAAAAGAAGGACCGCGTAAGGCCGTCGTCGAACCGCTTCTGTGAGCGCCCCTCCTTCCTCATAACCCACATAACCGGGAGGAGCGCCGATCAGCCTTGCTACGGAGTGTTTTTCCATGTATTCCGACATGTCGATCCGCACCATGGCCTGCTCATTGTCAAACATGAATTCGGCCAGCGCCCGAGCCAGTTCAGTTTTACCGACACCAGTGGGGCCGAGAAAGATGAAGGAGCCGATCGGACGGTTGGGATCTTGGAGCCCGGAGCGGGAGCGCCGCAAGGCGCTGGAAACGGCGGCGATGCCTTCCTCCTGACCGATGACCCGCAGTTTAAGCCGCTCCTCCATGTGGATCAGCTTCTGGACGTCGCTTTCCATCATCCGAGAAACGGGAATCCCGGTCCAATTACCGACGACCTCGGCAACATCCTCCGCCTCTACGTCTTCCTTCAGCATTTTGGTGTCTTTTTGGATTTGGCTGAGCTTTTCCAGCTGTTTTTCCAGCTCTTTATGCAATTCCACCAATTTGCTGTAGCGGATTTCCGCGGCCCGGGCGAGATCACCTGTCCGCTGGGCGTTGATCTCTTCGGCTTTGTGGCTTTCGATACTGCCTTTTATGTTCTGAACGGTCTTGATTGTTTCCTTTTCCGCATGCCACTGCAACTTCATGCTATCCATGGCCTCCCGGAATTCGGCCAGTTCCCTGTCGATTTTATCCCGCCGTTCCATGGACATTTTGTCTGTTTCCTTTTTCAGGGATTGACGTTCAATCTCCAACTGGATAACTTTTCGTTCCATGATATCAATCTCCTGGGGGAGACTGTCCAGTTCTATCCGCAGGCGCGATGCTGCCTCGTCAATAAGGTCCACCGCCTTGTCCGGCAGAAAGCGGTCGCTGATGTAGCGGTGGGAAAGGGTGGCGGCGGCAATAATTGCCGGGTCTTTGATGCGCACGCCGTGGTGAACTTCATAACGCTCCTTCAAGCCCCGGAGAATCGCGATCGTGTCTTCCACCGTCGGCTCTTTGACAAAGATCGGCTGAAAACGTCGTTCCAACGCTGCATCCTTCTCTATATGCTTGCGGTATTCGTTAAGAGTGGTGGCGCCTACGCAGCGCAGTTCCCCCCGTGCCAGGGCCGGTTTCAGCATATTTGACGCGTCCATGGCCCCTTCCGCGGCGCCGGCGCCCACTACCGTATGAATCTCGTCAATGAAAAGAATGATTTCACCCTGGGCGGCGGCCACCTCTTTTAAGACGGCCTTCAGTCTTTCTTCAAACTCTCCCCGGTATTTGGCGCCGGCGATGAGGGCGCCGATGTCGAGGCCGATCACCCTTTTGCCCCTCAGACTTTCCGGGATATCGCCATTGACGATCCTTTGAGCCAGCCCCTCCACAATGGCGGTTTTGCCTACACCCGGTTCGCCGATCAGTACGGGATTATTTTTCGTCCGGCGCGACAGCACCTGCATGATTCTTCTTATCTCTTCATCCCGGCCAATAACGGGGTCAAATGTCCCTTTGCTGGCCAGTTCGTTAAAATCTCTACCGTATCTTTTCAAGGCCTGATACTTTTCTTCCGGATTCGGGTCGGTGATCCTTTGGTTGCCACGGATTTCCACCAGGCTCTTGAAGATTTTATCTTTGGTAACACCGGCGTTACGGAGGGCCGTGGCCGCTGCTCCCTCTTTTTCATCCGCCATGGCAAGCAGGATATGTTCCGCGCTCACATATTCGTCCGTCAGACGTGCCGCCTCGGTGGTGGCGTTGTCCAGCAGTTTATTCAGACGCGGTGTCAGCTGGGGTTGTGCTCCTTCCACGCGGGGGAGCCTGTTCAGGGATTTTTCCACTTCCCGGCTGATTGCGTCCGGTTCCGTGCCGAGCTTTTTCAGAATGCCGGCGACAATGCCTTCCGGTTGCGCCAGTAGGGCCAGTAAAAGGTGCTCTACATCCAGCGCCGGATGATGTTGCTTATTTGCTAAGGTCTGCGCCTCCTGTAGTGCCTCTTGCACTTTTAAAGTAAATTTATCGAATCTCATAATCCCTCCTGTTTATACTCCGGCGCCATTTCTTGATATGCCTGCCTCGTCAATTGCCGGGTTGATTTATGAAGTCGTCAAACACCAGTAAGTTAAACATTGTTGCGGGCATGTCAAGACGCAACACAGCCAAAGTCAGGGAGCAAATCATGAACCTGGGTTGGAGGATTATGGGGTACGGTATTGATGCTTTAAAAGAAGTTACTTGACGACCCTAAGAAAAGTCTTATACAAGATTCCCTGCCTGTCTTACGAAATATGAGAATTGCGGGGAATCATGCTTAAAAAACCAGCGATACGCCCCCCCTTTTTGTGGGTACCTTCTCTTTATGTGGCGGAGGGTATCCCCTATATTATGGCCATGACAGTCTCCGTCATCCTCTATAAGCGGCTGGGCGTCTCCAATACCGACATCGCCTTGTACACTAGTTGGTTCTACCTGCCATGGGTCATCAAACCGCTCTGGAGCCCCTTGGTCGACATATACCGTACCAAACGAGGGTGGATTGCGGCTATGCAACTGCTGATCAGCCTGTCCTTTTTTGCAATTGCTTTTTTCATATCCTCGGCAGGCTTCTTCCCCTATACCCTCTTTTTTTTCTGGATCATGGCTTTCAGCTCTGCCACCCATGACATCGCTGCGGACGGTTTTTACATGCTGGGCTTGCGTGAGGACGAACAGGCTGCCTACGTGGGAGTGCGCACCGCCTTCTACCGCGTCGCCACGATTGCCGCCAAGGGTGGTCTGGTGATGCTGGCGGGTTATCTGGAAATGCGCGGCATGACCATCGCCTCCGCCTGGTCCATCACTTTCTTTATCCTGGCGGTTTTTTTTACTCTTTTGTCTCTTTATCACTTTTTCTTACTGCCCTTCCCAGTGCACGATCACCCGACCTCCACCGCGTCAACGCAGCAGCGGATCGCCAACTTTTTTCATATTCTTCTCATTTTCTTTAAGAAAAAAGACATTATACCGTTAATTGCCTTCTTTATGTTTTACCGTTTCGCCGAAGCGCAACTAGTCAAGATGGTCGCTCCTTTTCTGCTTGATCCCCCGGCCCAAGGTGGCCTGGGATTGACAACGGGTGAAGTGGGGTTCGTTTACGGCACAGTCGGCGTCGTGGCCTTGATGGCTGGCGGCCTGATAGGGGGTTGGGCAGTTTATAAGCGGGGCTTGAAATACTGGCTCTGGTTCATGGCCTGCGCGATGCACCTGCCGGACCTGATCTTCGTTTATCTGGCCTATGCCTTGCCAAAAAATCTCCTCATCGTTAATCTGGCCGTCGCCATTGAGCAGTTCGGCTACGGCTTCGGCTTTACGGCTTTCACCATGGTCATGATACGGGCAGCGGAAGGAGAGTACAAGACCGTGCATTATGCCATCGGCACCGGTTTGATGGCCCTGGGGATGATGCTGCCCGCCATGAGCAGCGGTTGGCTGCAAGATCATTTGGGCTATCGGCTCTTTTTTATCTGGGTGGCCTTGTCCACGATCCCCGGTTTTCTGGTCACCGCGCTGATTAATATTGATCCCAGCTTCGGAAAAAGGGTGGAAAAATGCAGCCCCTGAAAGAAGCAATGCCTAAAACCGCCTTTATCCTGGGGGCTGGCCTGGGCACACGCCTGTACCCCCTGACGGATAGCTGTCCCAAACCGCTATTGCCGCTGGGAGGACGGCCCCTGATTACTTATGTCATGGAACACCTCCTTACTCTGGGCATTAAGCGTTTTATCGTCAACACCCACCATCTGGCCCATGTTTATAACATGCTTTTTCTGGATCGAACCTGGCGGGGTAACCCGATTATGTTCAGCCATGAGCCTTCCCTGCTCGACACGGCTGGCGGTTTGAAAAATATCGAATCCCTGCTGGAAGAAGATGACGAGGAGATACTTGTTTATAACGGCGACATCGTCAGCGATCTGCCTCTCGCACAGCTCCTTGCGGTCCACCGGGCGCAGGGGCGGGAAGTGACTCTGGCCCTGCGCAGCAGCGGCTCCCCGCTCAATGTATGTCTCACAGAACAGCACGAGATCTGCGATTTCCGCGGCATCCTGGGAAAGAAGGGTAAAAAATGCCTATTCGCCGGCATCTATTTGGTGCAAAAAAGCTTTCTCAAACGCTTGAAGCCGGGACGGCGGGAATCAGTGGTTAACATCTTTCTGGAAATGATCCGTGGTGAACCAGGTTCTGTGGCCGGGCTCATTATCGATGCGGGCGCGTGGCATGATGCCGGGTCACTGGAAGAATATGAAAGATTGGATAAATTGCTGTGGGAAAAAAAGGAGAACGGCATGTGACCATTCCCTATAAAGAGATCGGCGCCATCGTAAAAGCAACGCTGAACTTGCCAGAAGACCAACCGCTGGAAATCATTCCCCTCGTCCGGGGTGGTTCAACCAGGTTTTTTTATCGAGTCCGTTTCAGCCAGAGTGTGGCCAGCATCATATTCGTCCATTACCGCCACGACAATCGGGAAAATGCCTATTACGCCGCCCAGACTGCCTTTATGCAGAGTATCGGCGTTCAGGTACCGCAGATTCATCATCACGACTCCCACCGGGGTTTTATCCTGATGGAAGATCTGGGTGAACTTGATCTATGGCATTACCGGCAGGAAGCTTGGGTGAAACGCCGGAAATATTATCTGAAGACCCTGGATATGATTCTCAGACTCCACGCGATAGGTACGGAAGACCCCCGTACGGCCGACGTACCGCTGATGGACGCTTTTAACCTGGAACTATACCGTTGGGAAAGAAACTATTTTCTGGAAAATTTTGTGCACAGGTTCTGCGGAATTACCTTGGAAGGTGCTGCGGCAGAGGCGCTGGAAAAAGAACTGGCCCGGCTTGCCGTCAGACTGTGGGAGTCGGTGACCGGCCTGGTTCATCGTGACTTACAATCTCAAAACATCATGATCAGGAACGATGGGCCGGTGCTGATAGATTATCAGGGGATGCGTTACGGTAACCCCTGTTACGACCTGGGATCGCTTCTTTACGACCCCTACGTTACCTTTGCAGAGACAGAACGTCGGGATTTGCTTCAATACTATTATGACGGCCTTGCCACTGTCCCCTGCCCGCCGGAGTCTTTTCGGGAAATATTCCATCTGGCGGCCGCCCAGCGGCTTATGCAGGCCCTGGGCGCCTACGGCTTCTTAGGCCTGCGGGGAGAACGCCCGCATTTCCTAACTCACATCCCTGCCGGACTGGCCAACCTGATCGAGGTTACACAGGTTACACCGCAACTTCCCCGGCTCGGCTATCTGGCACAGCGTTGTCAAGAAGCCCTTGCCGCTTAGAATTTCAAGATGAGAGGATAAAGGACTCCCGTATCGGTAGCCCTCAACTGCAAGCGTAACTCCTTACCCTTCTTTTGGGCCTCGCCGGGGAAAAAGATAAAACCGTGGGCCAACTCATGGGGCTTTATGGCCCTCCTTTCGAGGGACCTATTCCTCAAATCTTCTCTTATCTGGATTTGCACATCCTCATTATCCATCCCTTTCGCGCCGCCTACGGTCATGCCGGCGACGCCCCCGATCACCGCGCCTTTTCCGGCAGCTTCACCCACGTTTTGTCCCGTGACGATTCCGATCGCCGCCCCGATTATACCACCCGCTACGCCGCCCAGCGTCCCGTACTTGGCCCCTTCCGGCACTACCTGGCCCAGCTCTGTTTTTTTGGTCAGCCGATCATAGGCTTGGTTCTGATCCAGGATCGGCCAGACTTCATTGGTCTCATCAACCAGAAAGGTTTGGCCCGGCACGATTTCAAGCGAATGAGCGCCTCTATTGTCAAATATCACCTGTACCGGCAGGATACCAGCGCCTCGAACATCAAAGCCGAAAGCCGCCGCCGCCTCCTCTTTCCCGTCAAAAGACCTGGCCGCAATGGTTGCGTCCGCGACTTCCGTGGCATTGGGAAGCGTGGAGGGCATCTTGAAAGGGACCACCTGCCGCTCATATTTGGTGGCGCAGGCCGCAATTCCTGTCACCAATAAAAATAACGCCATACAGTTGATATAAAACCCACGTCTCATCATGGCCATTCTCCATTTCTCCCGGAAAGTTTTAATGCTTTTTGTGTATTATATTGGGTGGTGTTGACAATGTCAATCCTTGGGACGTCAAAAAGGCAAATTTTATTGACAAAAAGAAGTGATGTGACTATGATGCCGCCGTCGTGACTAAACATCTACAGCGGGAGGTGACCAGTGGGCACTAAAATAGCGATCAGCGGTTTCGGCAGGGTTGGCAGATGTCTGGTCAGGGCCTGCCTCAATGAAGATGAAGTGGAAATCGTCGCGATTAATTCGCGCGCCAAGCCGGCCGCTTTGGCCCATCTGCTCAAATATGATTCCGTCCACGGCAGGATCGCTGCGGAAGTTTCCGCCGATGAGAACTTCATTTTGCTGAATGGTAAAAAAATAAAGGTTCTGGGGGCTACCGCCAATCCGACAGAGCTTCCCTGGGGAGACCTGGGTATCGACGTTCTGGTTGAATCAACGGGTAAATTTACCAAACGTGAAGACTTGGCAGGACATCTTGCCGCCGGCGCGAAAAAGGTCATCCTGGCCGCCCCCGGCAAAGGGCTTGATGGCACGTTCGTGATGGGGGTCAATGAAGATACTTATGATCCGGCCCGTCACAATGTTATTTCGAATGCTTCCTGCACTACCAATTGTCTGGCGCCTATCGCCAAGGTGCTCAACGATAATTTTGGCATTCTGAAGGGGCTGATGACGACCGTTCATTCCTACACCATGGATCAGAGGTTGCTGGACGGTTCACACAAGGATCTGCGGCGCGGGCGTGCGGCCGCCCTGTCGATTGTGCCCACCTCCACCGGTGCGGCCGTAGCGGTTGCGGAAGTAATCCCCGCCCTGAAGGGAAAACTGGATGGTCTTGCCCTCCGGGTGCCGACGCCTAACGTTTCCATCGTCGATTTGTCGGCGGAACTGAGCAAAGCGGTGACGGTACAGGAGGTAAATGCTGCGTTTAAGGATGCCGCTGCTGGGTGCCTGAAAGGCATTTTGCAGTTCTCCGAGGATGAACTGGTTTCCATAGATTTTATGGGGAGCAATTATTCTTCCATCGTAGATGCCCCCCTGACCAAGGTAATCGGCGGAACCCTCGTAAAGGTCTTTTCCTGGTATGACAACGAATGCGGCTATGCCAGCCGCATCAGGGATCTGGCGCTTTATATCACCAGACAAAAGGCGATTTAGGATCATGCGGCCGCCCCTTATCGTCGGCAATTGGAAAATGCATAAGACGATCCGGGAAGCGCGGGAATATGTAGGCCTGCTGCGCGTCGAGCTTAAGAAAACAGCGGACCGGCAGGTGGTCCTGGCGCCGCCCTTTACAGCCCTTGGGGCCGTGGCGGAAGCACTGGCGGGAACAGGCATAGAACTGGCCGCCCAAAACGTCTGTGACCGGGATGAAGGCGCTGCTACGGGAGAGGTTTCCGCGCGCATGCTTGCGGAGGCTGGTTGCCGCCATGTGCTTATCGGCCATTCCGAACGCCGGGCCTATTACGGTGAAGACGACGCTCTGATCAACCGGAAGCTGAAAAGCGCCTTGCAACATGGTTTGCAGCCTATTTTATGCATCGGTGAGACCCTGAGCCAACGGGAAGCCGACCAAACTTTTGATGTCGCGACCAGGCAGCTACAGGAGGGCCTGAGGGGTGTTGGCTTATCCGAGGCGACACGGGCGGTGGTGGCCTATGAACCGATATGGGCAATCGGCACAGGCTTGACTGCTTCACCGGAACAGGCAGCGGCAATGCATGTTTTTATACGCGGGGTAGTGAGCAGCATTTATGGCGAAAATTTCGGCCTCAAAGTGCCCGTGATTTACGGGGGAAGCGTTAACCCGGCCAATATCAAGGCGCTTATGGCGCAACGGGAGATCAACGGTGTTCTGGTAGGGGGAGCAAGCCTGGAGGCGAAATCCTTCTCCCGGATTGTAAAGTTTTGAATAATGCTTGGAGGATTGTTAGGTGCATATTTTTCTTACCATTTTGCATATTAGTGTCTGTATCGTTCTGATTCTGGTTGTCCTGCTGCAAGCCGGCAAGGGGGCAAATATGGGCGCCGCCTTTGGCGGCTCAAGTCAGACGGTTTTCGGCAGCAGTGGCGCCGGCTCATTTTTGGGCAAGCTGACCACCGCCATTGCCGTTGTGTTCATGCTGACATCACTGACCCTGTCATACTTTTCCGTTTCCAGGGGTTCTTCTGTGATGGACAATATCCCCCTTACTGCGGCCAGGAAAGGCACGCCGCAAAAACCAGCCCTGCCGGGCGGTGCTGAAAAAGCCAATCAACCAACGCTTCCGGCAACGCCACCGGCGAAATAAGCGGGTAAATTATTAAATTGTCACTTGAAAATGCCGAAGTGGTGGAATTGGTAGACACGCTATCTTGAGGGGGTAGTGAGCCACGCTCATCCGGGTTCAAATCCCGGCTTCGGCACCATACATGAAAACAAGGGGTTCATCAGGCTGTGGTCCTGTTGCCCCTTTTTTTCTTTCTGGACATGATGCACCATGGGCCGATTTTACTCATTGGAAAAGGCGCAAGGCGATGACAATGGCAGGCGGCAGTCTAAAAGCTACGGTTGATGATATAATCGGCAATGCTCAGGAGATTACTTTTGCCTTCCCCATCGGGAAAAATCCCCAGCAGATTCTTGCCTTCCTCAACGTAGCCCCTGGCTTTAGCAAGGGCGTAATCCACGCCATCATACCTCTTCAGCAAAGCCATGATTTCCTGCACCGCTTCGGGGCTCTCTTCCTTATGCTGCACCACTTTTTTGACGACAACCTTCTCTTTGGCAGTGCATTGCTTCAAGGTCCGGATGAGCGGGAGGGTGATCTTGCCTTCTGCCAGATCCTTGCCGATGGCCTTGCCGAAATTATCTTCCCGGGCCACGTAATCCAGCGTATCGTCGGTGATTTGAAAGGCGGAGCCGATTCGCATCCCGAACCTGGCCAGGGCTTCTATTTGTTCGTCCGGAACATTGCCCAACATGCCTCCCAGAGCGCAGGCCGTAGAAATGAGAACGGACGTCTTCTTTTCAATGATGGCAAGGTAGTCTCTCTCCGTCAGGTCGAGTTTGCCGCATTTGATCAACTGGAAAATCTCTCCCTCCGACATGGTGTTGGTTGTCTGGGATAGGAGTTTCATCACTGCCAAGCTGCCATCCGCCGCCATAAGCTTGAAGGCCATGGAGTAGAGAAAATCACCCACCAGGACACTGGCGGCATTACCCCAGATTTTGTTTGCCGAAACGTCGCCCCGTCTGATCTCGGCCTCATCAATCACATCGTCATGGAGCAGGGTGGCCGTGTGGAGAAATTCTATGACGATCGACAAATTGCAGCGCCGCTCACCATGATATCCGCACAGATCTGCGGCAGCCAGGAGCAAGAGCGGCCGGAAGCGCTTGCCGCCGCTGCCAATGATGTGATTAATAATCTGGGGAATCAGGCGGATATCGGTGCGCAGGCACTTCTCCATCCCCTCTTCGACGCGATTAAGTTCGCTGCTGTAATTCTGAAACACTGTCTGTATCTGCATAGAATCCTTCACTACCGGTTTTTCTCAAAACATAACTTTTCAATATTTTCCGGCGGCGCCAGGGGATACCGACCATCGTAGCAGGCCTGGCAAAAGTCCGTGGGCGGCATACCCGTGGCTTCCAGCATCCCTTTCAGAGAAAGGTAGTGCAAGGAATCCAGGCCGATAAATTTGGCAATCTCTGCCGTATTTTCACTCTGGGCAGCAATCAGTTCGCCTTTTGAGGAAAAATCAATCCCGTAGGGACAAGGAAAGGTTGTGGGCGGGCAACTGACTACCATGTGCAGCTCCTTGACGCCGATTTCCCGGAGGTGTTTTACCCGGTTGCGGCTGGTGGTGCCACGAATGATGGAATCTTCCACGATCATGACCCGTTTGCCCTGCAGGAGGGGGCGCACCGGATTAAGTTTGACCCGGACGCTAAAATTCCTCATGGGCTGCGTCGGTTGGATGAAGGTCCGACCCACGTAATGATTGCGGATCATGCCAATTTCAAATGGTATGCCGCTTGCTTCCGCGTAACCGAGCGCGGCATAGACGCCGGAATCGGGGAAGGGCATGACCAAATCCACCTCCGGCCGGTACTCCTTAGCCAGTAGATGTCCCAGGCGTTTGCGGCAAAGATAGACATTCTGTCCGAAGATTTGGCTGTCGGGCCGGGCAAAATAGATCAGTTCAAAGATGCAATGGGCGGGCTGGACTTTCGGGAATGGGGCAAGACTCTTCATGCCGTCCTGATCGATAATGATTATTTCACCTGGTTCCACATCACGCAGAAAGGTTGCCCCCACGAGATCAAAAGCGCAGGTTTCCGAAGCAATTACCCAGCCGCCGTCCAACCTCCCGAGCGACAGGGGACGGAACCCACGGGGATCACGGGCGGCAATGATTCGGGTCCTTGTCAGCATGACAATGCTGTAGGCGCCTTCAATCCTGCTCAGGGCCGTCACCAGGGCTTCTTCGAGGCCATTTTGCAGATGGGTTGCCATCAGATGGACGATAACTTCGCTATCCATGGTGGACTGAAAGATGGAGCCACGCTCTTCCAGTTCAGACCGCAAGGCAGCGGCATTGACAATGTTGCCGTTATGGGCCAGGGCGTAGTATTCTTCGCCGTGGTGCACCAGGAAGGGCTGGGCATTGGAAATGACTGATGAGCCGGTGGTGGAGTACCGCACATGACCGATGGCCAGATTGCCCGGCAGTTTGGATAGCGAATCTTCCCGAAATACCTCCGAAGCGAGCCCCATGCCTTTGCGTTCCAGCACCTGGCAGCCGTCTGCCGAGGCGATACCGGCACTTTCCTGGCCGCGGTGTTGCAGGGCAAAGAGGCCGAAAAAGGCGATGCGTGCCGCGTCCTCATTGCCATAAACGGCAAAAACCCCGCATTCCTCCCGTGGTTTGCCAAAATCTTCATCTTCCATAGCATTAAACATGATGCCCCTATCGTTGCCCATTATTGTTGAGATGATATTCCTGTAGCGGTGTCACCTGCCACTCTTCCTGCTGCAGGGCCGCAATGGCTTCGGAGAGCGCCTTGGCGCCTGCGAGGGTGGTGGTGTAAAGAACATTATAAACCAGGGCGCCACGCCGGATATGATAGGCGTCAACATTGGATTTTCTCCCTACGCTCGTGTTGATGACGAGCTGTATCTCGCCATTTTTTATGTAATCTACCGCATGCGGCCGTCCCTCGCTGACCTTGAGGATCGTCTCGGCCGTCACGCCCTGGGCGCATAGGTGGGCCGCCGTCCCACGTGTAGCCACAATCTGAAAGCCCTGTTCCCGAAAGGTACGGGCAATCGGAACAATCTTTTCCTTGTGGGAATCGTGCACGCTGATAAAAACGCGCCCGGCGCGGGGCAACTGAAAACCGGCCGCCATTTGTGATTTTGCAAAGGCAAGACCAAAGGAATGATCTATTCCCATCACCTCACCGGTGGATTTCATCTCCGGCCCCAGGAGAATATCCACATTGGGAAAACGATTGAAGGGAAAAACGGCTTCTTTGACGGATATATGCGTCGGTTGCGGGGCGCTGGTAAAGCCCAGTTCTTCGAGGGTACGTCCCAGCATGACCTTGGCGGCGAGCTTCGCCAGGGGGACGCCGATAGCTTTGCTGACAAAGGGCACGGTGCGGGAAGCGCGGGGATTAACCTCCAGCACGTAGAGGATGCCATCCTTGACGGCAAATTGAATATTCATGAGCCCTACCACGTGCAGTTCCCTGGCGATCATCTTGGTTTGCTCCCGAATCTTATCCAGCAGTTCCGGGGAAAAGGTGATGGGGGGTAGAACACAGGCGCTGTCTCCAGAATGGATGCCGGCCTCTTCGATATGCTCCATAATTCCAGCCACCACGGTTGACTTGCCGTCGCTGAGCGCATCGACGTCCACCTCGATAGCGTCCTCCAGAAATTTATCAATGAGGATCGGGTGATCGGGCGAGGCAATGATGGCCTTGGCCATGAATTGACTCAATGTCTCATCATCATAGACTATTTCCATGGAACGGCCGCCTAAGACGTAGGAAGGCCGGACGAGCACCGGATAGCCGATCCGCGCGGCGGCTTTGATCGCCCCGGCGACATCTGTTGCCGTGGCGTTGTCGGGCTGATTCAAATTGAGCAGGCGCACTATCTCCTGAAAGCGCTCCCGGTTTTCGGCACGATCAATGGCATCGGGCGAGGTACCAAGAATTGGCGCCCCGGCGGCTTCCAACCCCCGGGCCAGGTTGAGGGGCGTCTGGCCGCCGAATTGCACGATGACCCCCTCCGGCTGCTCCCGGTCGATAATATGCAACACGTCTTCCAGCGTCAAGGGCTCAAAAAAAAGTTTGTCCGACGTATCATAGTCCGTGCTCACCGTTTCCGGGTTGGAATTAACCATGATGCTTTCCCAGCCCTCCTCCCGCAGGGCAAAGGAGGCATGGACGCAACAGTAATCGAACTCAATGCCCTGACCGATACGGTTCGGCCCACTGCCCAGGATGATCACCTTCCGCTTTTCGGAAGGTTGCGCCTCATCTTCCTGTTCATAGGTCGAATAGTAGTAGGGGGTATAGGCCTCAAACTCCGCCGCGCAGGTATCTACCAGCTTGTAAACCGGTTTGATGCCTTGCCGGAAACGTCTTGCCCGAATTTCGGCTTCCGTTGTCTGCCACAACTCGCCCAGCCGCCGGTCGGAAAACCCCCAGCTTTTAGCCTCCCGGAGCAGCTCATCGGACATTAACGACTTAGTAATGATCCGTTCGGCCTCGATAATATCTTTTATTTGGTGCAAAAACCAGGGATCGATCCGGGTCAAACGATGAACTTCCGCGATCGTCATGCCTTGTTGTAAGGCTGTCGCCACATAATAAAGACGTTGGGAATTAGGAGATGATAACTTTCCCTGCAACAATTCCTCCACGTTGGCCTGAGCGGGCAAGGACATGGTCAGACCGAAATTGCCGGTCTCCAGGGAACGCACCGCCTTCTGCAGCGCTTCCTTAAAGGTGCGCCCAATCGCCATGGTTTCTCCCACTGACTTCATGGAGGTGGTCAGAAAGTCTGCCGTTTCGGGAAACTTCTCAAAGGTCCAGCGGGGAATCTTCACGACGCAATAATCAAGCGTCGGTTCAAAGGAAGCCATCGTTTCCTTTGTTATGTCGTTCGGAATTTCGTCCAGGGTATAGCCGATCGCAAGCTTCGCAGCGATCTTGGCAATTGGGAAGCCTGTGGCCTTGGAAGCCAGGGCGGAAGAACGGGAAACCCGGGGATTCATTTCAATAACGGTCATTTCGCCGGTTTCCGGGTGAATGGCAAACTGCACGTTTGAGCCGCCGGTCTCCACACCGATTTCCCGCATGATGGCAATCGCCGCGTCACGCATCTGCTGATACTCGCGGTCAGTCAGGGTCTGCGCCGGAGCGACGGTGATGGATTCCCCCGTATGCACGCCCATAGGGTCAAAATTTTCTATGGAACAAATAATGACTACGTTGTCCGCCCGGTCCCGCATTACCTCCAGTTCATATTCTTTCCAGCCGAGGATCGATTCCTCCAGCATGATTTCATGAATCATGCTGGCATCCAGGCCCGCCTTGGCATGTTCCGCCAGCTCTTCCCGGTTATAGGCGACACCGCTTCCCGTTCCACCCAAGGTAAAGGATGGACGGATAATGATCGGAAAGCCGATCTCGGCGCCGACGGTAAAAACCTCTTCCATGTTGCGGGCAAAACCGCTCTTCGGCACCCGGAGGCCGATGCGTTCCATCGCCAGCCGAAACTTTCCGCGATCCTCCGCTTTGTGAATGGCCGCAAGCGACGCCCCGATCATTTCCACGCCGTAACGTTCCAGTACCCCGTTTTCCGCCACGGCCACCGCCGTGTTCAGGCCGGTTTGTCCACCCAGGGTGGGCAAAAGCGCGTCCGGCCGCTCCTTCGCAATAATCTTTTCCACCGCTTCCGGTGTAATGGGCTCTATGTAGGTGCGATCCGCCGTCTCCGGGTCCGTCATGATGGTGGCGGGATTGCTGTTGATGAGCACCACCTCGCAACCCTCTTCCTTCAGGGCCTTGCAGGCCTGGGTGCCAGAATAGTCGAATTCGCAGGCCTGACTGATAATGATTGGCCCCGAACCGATAATCAATATTTTATTTAAATCCTTCCTTTTCGGCATGACTTTTCCCTATTTACCTCTCTGGCACGGTTGCGGGACGCGCATTGATGGTGTTCTATTCTCTCGCCCCCCTTCCGTGTGTACTACAACGCTCGCTGTTAAGCCAGACATTATCTATGGTGGGACCATGAGACTTTATTGTTGACTAAGCCCAAAATCGCTATAATATCCCTATGTCTGGGATAAAAGGCCCTTGCATTCTGGAGGATTGTGAAGGGCAAGCTACACATTTTCAAAGAACGTGTCAATTGCAAATTACTAATTTTTGCCGTTGTGCTCTATAGCTTTCTTATAGCTTTAGACACCCAAAGAGAAGCCAGGAGTGTTCGTCCTGGCTTCTCTGCCAACCATCTTTTATAATTTGATCCCCAACCTCTCCCAGACCGACTCACCGTCTTTGACGGCAATCGCTTTCAAGTGCGGATAGGTCGTAAATAAGAAGTAGGTCAGGGGCAATACCCCGAGGACAATGATGATAAGATCGGGAATTATCCGGAGAGTTCCCAACAGTAGAACCGTGCCCTGCTCAAAGAAGGAAGCATCCCGGGCCGCCCAAAGGCCATCCTGGAAAGAGACCCAACCCTGGATGACACCCACGGGCAGCAACGTGCCGATAGACATGAGAAAAAGTCCGCCGTTCAGACCACAGAAGGAGAGCTTCAGAACGCCATCATGCCAACGCTCCTTCTTCACCAGGCCCCGCCAGGAGAATAAAAGCAGTGCGATCGAGAGCATAACACTAGGTGCGGGCACATTACCGATACTTTTATCGGGCGGCCAGTTATTGGTATAAGAGGCATCACCTCCCAGACGTGGAGCGGAAGCTACCCAGGCCGTCCAGAAAAAGAAACGGGAGATCTGCAGACGTTCCTCAGCGGTACGCACTGTATCGGGTAAAAAACCGTAGTGTTGCTCCCCTTCTTTAAATATCCTGAAAGTCGTATAAAGCGCACACTTTAAGTAAAAAACAGTACTTCTAATCACGATTTTCAAACGAAAGTCGCGATTTTTTGTTGCTTTTTATAGTGTACGTATATTATAGTATGCGAACAC
>JBAQLR010000099.1:0-3752 GCA_049302035.1 Syntrophales bacterium | reverse complement strand
GGGCGGCCGCCAGGGCGACGGCAACCGACGTCTTCCCCGCCCCACTGTGTGTTGCCGCAACTACAATCCTGGGAATGTTTAGCAAGTTGGCAATTATTTTCTGCGGATTTCCAGCAGAAGATGATTGCCTTGCCGTATCTATCCCGTTTATTGGGGACCGCATCATTTGACAAGCCTCAGTATCTCCCGCCGCGCCGCGCCGATGGTAAGAGGAACCTTTTCAAAGGACACACCGTCCTCATTTTTCAGACGGTAGATCAATTCGGCAATCTGGGGCAAGCGGAGTTTTACCTGCGCCATTTCTTCGGGCGCCGTAAATACCTCTTCAGGCGTTCCCCCGCGGGCGATGCGGCCCTTATTCATAATGTACAGCCGGTCGAGAAAAAGTGGCACCAAATCCACACTATGTGTCGCCATAACCACAGTAACCCCCTTTTCCCGATTCAGCCGCGTCAGGAGGTTCATCATCTTATATTCCCCCATGGGATCGAGGCCGGCGGTCGGTTCATCGAGGAGCAGAATTTCGTGCCCCATGGAAAGGAGCCCTGCAATACAGACCCGCTTCTTCTGGCCAAAGCTCAAGTTATGGATAGGTTTCTTCGCCGCCATTTCCATGTCAACATCATGGAGGGCGCCAGTTACCCGCTCTCGCACCTCTGCTTCGCTGAATCCCATATTCAGGGGACCAAATGCCACGTCTTCAAAAACGGTGGGGGCGAAGAGCTGATCATTGGGATTCTGAAATACCAGCCCCACCTTCCTGTAAATTTCCTTGGGCGAGAGCTTCCCGATGTCCGCTCCGTCCAGTTGCACATTTCCCTGGTAAACCTTTAAGAGGCCGTCCATGACCTTAAGGAGCGTTGTCTTTCCCGAACCGTTGGAGCCCAAAAGACCGATAAACTCGCCCGCACAAATTTGCAGGTTTATCTCCAGCAGGGCCTTGCTCCCGTCGGGATATAAAAAAGAGCCGACGTTAACTGCGAGCCGCACTGCCCCCGGCGCGTTCCTTAGAGTCCCCATAAACATCCCATCACCGCCAGGAAAGCAAAAGACACAGCCACCTCGGAAAACTTGAACGACTTGTGTTTAAGCAAGGGGATGTTCCCGTCATAGCCACGCTGCACCATGGCTACCGTTGTATTTTGACTGTGATCAAAGGCCTTGAGCGTCAGCGATCCGGCAAGCACCCCGAAGGAGCTCAAGCCACGCCGCATGTTGGAATAACCCAGACGGTTTTTCTGGGCGCTGTAAATCACGTTGGCATCATCAAAGAGCACGAAGATGTAACGGTAGGCAAACATCAATATGTCGACGAATCCCTTGGGCACCCTGAGCCAGGAAAGACCGGCCATAAACTCCGTAAAGGGCGTGGAAAAACCGACAAGAGCCACGATCGAGACGGCGCCCATGATCCGGCTGCCGATCATCAGGCCTTCCAGGAGTCCATCCCGGTGTCCCACGAAGTCGATGCCCATGAGTTTTATGGAAAAGAGGGCTTCCGTGCCCGTAAAAAAGAATTTCAGAAAGATCACTATCGCAACGATGAACAGGGGCTCCGAAAAGCGGAGAATAAAAATCCGTAGCGGAACCTTCATCTTAACAGAGAAAAAAAAGCACAAAAGGGTAATTACTATGGGAAAAAGGAAGCCCCGGTAACTCAAGACCATCCCTAAAAGGGCCAACGCCACGAGCAGTTTCACCCGTGCGTCGATCCTGGAAAGGACGTGGTCCTTTTTAAAATATTCGGAAAAGAGTTCCATTTATCTATCCTACCCGGCTCCCGCCCTGGTCCTTCCGCTCCACGATCTCCCGCCAGAAGTATCCTGCCGCAAATCCGCCTAGCGTCCCCGCCAGGAGAAAAACAAAAAGCAGGAGGTCGCCCTGGTTGGTATTGATAAATGGCTCCCGCGCCTCACGACCCTGTTCCTGCGCGTATTTTTCCACGACCGATTCATCAACCCCGGACCATTTCTCAACGGCTTTTGCCGCCGAGGAATATAACAGAGGCAGGAAAACACAAGCAAGAGCAATCATTGTGCGCCACCGTTTCTTCCAACTTCCGGCTTCTGACTTCTGCTTTCTCATATCGTCACCTCCGTCGGTTTCAGCACGCCCATCTTGACCAGAAGATCCGGCCGTTTTTTATAAAGCAGGACGACCATGCCCGCCGTCATCGCTCCTTCAAGAATGCCAAGGGGTAATTGTGTCGGAATGAAGGCCAGCATAATCTTGTAGAATAGCGGTAGAAAGGGAGAGCCGCCCTTGATGCCCAGGGCCAGCTCCGCCGAAGTGGCCAGATAGGTGGCCCAATCGGCCAGGAGCCCGGCCATGAAGGCCGCTGCCGACATGTTTATCCTGATCGCGCGCAGCGCCCGGAAAACGAAATAACCTGTGAAGGAGCCCACCACTCCCATGGAGACGATGTCCGCTCCCCAGGTACTCAAACCCCCGTGAGCCAGAAAAAGCGCCTGAATTAACAGTGCGGCCGCGGTAATCAGCACACTGATGGCCGGGCCTAAGAGTATGCCTGAGATGGCCGTACCGCAGGGATGTGAGCAGGTGCCGGCCGTCGGCACTGGCACGGGCATGCAGGAAATGATAAAGACCACCGCCGCCATGAGCCCCACCAGGGGCTTGTAGGAAAGATCACAGCTCGATTTTTTCTTTAACTCATACAATCCATAGGCCGCAAAGGGCATGGCGACGCCAAACCATAAAACCGCCCAATTCCACGGCAGAATCCCTTCCGAGATATGCATGGCCTGGGAATTTTCAGGAGCAAAGAGCCCCGCTATCAAAAAAAATAAAAAACATAAATAGTAATTTTTCATTATTTCCACCTTATAATACAGCTCGGGTCTGGCGCGCCCGCCATATGACGATGCAGAACTATGACTTTATAGCCTGCATAATCCCCCACCGCGCCGTAACCAGCGCCGCAACCGCCAGGAAAGTTGTGATAAGCATCAGGGCGCAGGCCTGGGGTATGTGCCTTGCCGCGGGCAAAGCTGCCGGTGCGCCCAGCAGCGGCATTTCCCGGCGTCTGCCGCCCCTACTTACCGGTCCGCCCAATTGAATCCCCAGGGCGCCTGCCATCGTCGCCTCGGTAAGACCAGAATTGGGACTGGCGTGAAGACGTCCGTCGCGGCGGCATGTCCGCCAGGCGCGCCGCAGCCTTCCATAAGGCAGAGCGGCCAGCGCCATCAGGGGAGCCGTCAAACGGGCAGGCAGATAATTTGCCAAATCGTCGATTCTGGCCGACGCCCAGCCGAAATCGAGATAACGTTTGTTCTTGTAACCAAAGGTTGAGTCCAGGGTGCTTACGGCCTTGTAAAACATCGCTCCGGCAGGTCCCGCTGCCACGGCAAAAAAGAGCGGCGCCACGATGCCGTCCACCGTGTTTTCCGCCACACTCTCCACGGTGGCTCTGGCTATTGCCGATTCATCCATTTTCGCCGTATCACGTCCCACGATCTTGGCCACCTGCTGGCGCGCCAAAAACAAGTCGCCCTTGCCAAGCGCCGCCTGCACCTCCATGGCGTGCGCGGCGAGATCGCGAGCGGCCAAAGACCAATAAAGTATAATGACGGTTAACGCCTCCCCCGCCCAGGGGTGAAAGAATCCCGCGCCCTTGATCGCACCCCAGGCCAGGGACGTGGTGACGATAATCACCAGGAGCGCCGCAACCAGCCCGGCAATACGGGCTTGCCCGATCGCGCGTCGCAGGGGAGTTTCCAGGGCCAGGGCAAAGC
>JBAQLR010000098.1:0-54228 GCA_049302035.1 Syntrophales bacterium | reverse complement strand
GGCTGCGACCGCAGGGAGCACCCGAAGGGCTTGGCCTTTATTGCCCTGTATATTCATGCTATCCTTGTCCAAATGCAGGCCCAAATAATCAGAAAATAATTGTCCAAATAGCGTGCAACTCTACATGCGGAGGTTCGGAAAGTGAAAGATACTTATACCGTGATCTTTTACATGTGCGGTCAGTTACGGTGCCAATGGCTGACAGGGGGCAAAGCAGAAAGTAAATTGGTTTAGGATTTTCGGTAGGGGACTACGACTTCGATCATCGGGAAGTGGGTCTTGTTCAGGGTTGCCACCTTGGCATCATTCGCTTCGGCAGTTGCGGCAATCAGGGCGTCGGCCAGGCCGACCCCGTGGCTGGGACCATACTGACGCCGATAAAGGCCAGCCTTCACGGCGATATCGTCTCAATGGGAATCTTATGGAAGGCGCGCATGAACTGGTCCAGAGCCTTATGCTCCCTCCCCTCCCGGACGCCGCTATACAATTCCGCCACGGTAATGGCTGAAACAAGAAGCGGCTCGGATAGACCTTCCAGATACGCCACGGCATCTTTGTAATCTCTTAAATAATCGATCAGAATGTCGGTATCCAGAAGTGTTAAATCACTCATACATCAGTTCTCGGAATGAAATGTGCGATCCAGCTCTTGTCTCAATGCCGCGAAATCAGGCAGATCCTTTCGATTCTTCCAGAGACCCTTTCCCTGCCGCAAAAGCTTCTTCCGTTCCGTTCCGTGAAATTGATCAAAAAAGCTCTCGATGGCCTGTCGAACCAGTTCGCTCTTTGTCTTTCCCGTTTCCGAGGAAAGCCATTGTATCTTCGCCTGTTCCTCCTGGGTTAGATAGACTTGCATACGCACCATGTAACACCTCCTGAAATCCCTATAAACAGTACATCCTTTTTCCGCAAAATTACGATATTATCTTTCGCAAAATTCAGCATATAGCCAACCTTGAGGCGCGTGCCAATGATCGATTCGACTTCCGCCGCCGCCATTTCCAGCTTGCCTGTAATTCCCTTTTTTATCTCGTCGAGGAGCTTCCGTTTGTGGTCTGAAACCTGCCCTTCGTATGGTTTGTTTGTTCCCTCGTAATTGCCGACGCCGGGCCATAGTTGGTTGTATGAACGTAATGATGAAAAGACTTAAAGGAAGGGGTAAAAAGGGGTAGTTTTTGCCAACCCCCTGCTTTTTGGAGCCGGAGGGCGGATTTGAACCGCCGACTTGCTGATTACGAATCAGCTACTCTACCAACTGAGTTACTCCGGCTTTATTAAAGCGGTTGTCGCAAAAACACGCGCCGTATCTACCGTAACCGTATCAGCTTGTCAAGTTATAAACCATGCTCCCCTTTGCTATTGCCACGTATGGAGCCTTCACCGGCAAAGTTTTAACATGGTTGATCTTGACTTTCCTTAACTCTCTGCTATGATTCGTCCAATTTCCTGCAGGCGGTCTATGAAGCTAAACTTTAAAAAAATCATCAAGATTTCTCCCATGAAAATAACCGCGGCAGTCATCCTGCTGGCGCTGGTTATTTTCATCATTGCCCCCCCCCTGCTGCGGTTTATGGAGTTGAAAACCCTCGATATGCGAATCCTTTCGCGGGGCAACTTGCCTTCCGGGGGGGAAACAATCATAGCCGCCATAGACGAAAAAAGCGTCAAAGAGCTCGGACGTTGGCCCTGGCCCAGGACAGAAATAGCCAACCTCATCAAAACGCTCAAGGACAACGGTGCGAAGGTAATCGGTTTCGATATTGTTTTTGCCGAACCGGATGATAACTCCAGCCTGCAAACAATTGCCGCCTTGACTCATGATGTTCGAAAAATGAACCTGGCCGATGACAGGTTATTGAATTTATTAAGCGCCAAAGAGGCGGGAGCCGATACGGATGGAGCTCTGGCACAGTCCATCAGGAGGGCGCAAAATGTAACCCTCGGTTATTTTTTTCATACCTCCGCCAAAGACGCCGCCCATTTAACGGAACAGGAAATAGCTGCGGGCGTTGAACGTATTTCCAGCTCAAAATACACCCTGATTAAGGCAGGCAACACCGTTAACGAAGCTGCCATCGTTCATGCCTATGCGGCGGTGCCGAATTTGTCGGCCTTGTCCGATGCTGCTGAAAACAGCGGGTTTTTTAATGCCTTTCCCGACAGCGACGGCGCCATCCGCTGGTCTCCCCTGGTGATAAAATTTGGCGATGGCTATTACGCGTCCCTGGCCATCTCCATGCTATCACAGTATCTGGACTGGCCCATGGTCACGCTGAGCCTCGGTGAATTCGGAGTTGAAGGCATCAAAATGGATACGATTCATATCCCTACCAACGATGAGGGACGTATGCTGGTCAACTATCTGGGACCTGCCAAGACCTTCCCCCATTACTCTGTCGTCGATATTATCAAGGGACGCGTTCCCCCGGCTGCCCTCAGAGGAAAAATCGTCCTGGTTGGCGCAACGGCCACGGGCATTTACGACCTCCGGGTTACCCCCTTCAGCAGCGTCTATCCGGGGGTGGAAATCCATGCCACGGTCATAGACAACATCCTTCATCGTAATTTTTTAAAACAGTCCTGGTGGACAAAGTTTCTGGATGTAATGTGCATAATATTTTTGGGACTCACGATGGGCTTTCTCATCCAGAGGCTTGAAGCTGTCCGGGGAATGCTCATAGCTCTTTTATACGTAACCGCTTATGTCTTGGTGAACATTTTTCTCTTCTCCCGTTACAGCATCTGGCTGAATTTGATTTATCCGGTATTGACGATGCTGGGCGTTTATCTGGGAATTACGGTCTATCGTTACATGACGGAAGAGAAGGAAAAGAAAAAAGTCCGCAACGCTTTCCAATACTATCTCACCGCTTCGGTCATCACCGAAATGCTGAAGGATCCGACTAAACTGAAACTGGGGGGAGACAAGAGGGAATTAACCGTCCTCTTTTCGGATATCCGGGGATTCACAACCATCTCGGAAAAGTTATCGCCGGAAGAGCTCGTGCGTCTCTTGAATGAATACCTTACTGCCATGACCGATATCGTCTTTAAATACGATGGCCTCCTTGACAAATACATGGGGGACGCAATCATGGCCGTCTATGGCGCCCCCCTTGCCCAACCCGATCACGCGCTGAATGCCTGCCGAACCGCACTGGAAATGATGCAAGTTTTGAAGCAGCTTCAAGACAAATGGAGCGCTGAAGGCAAACCTTTCATGGATATAGGGATCGGCCTCAATACCGGCGACATGGTCGTGGGCAACATGGGGTCGCAAATGCGCTTTGACTACACGGTGATGGGCGACAGCGTAAACCTTGCCTCTCGTCTGGAAGGCATAAACAAGGAATATGGGACAAATATTATTATAAGCGAATTCACTTATGCCGCCGTAAGGGAAAAATTGTATTGTCGGGAGTTGGATGCCGTAAGGGTCAAGGGCAAAAAACTTCCTGTGAAAATTTACGAACTCATAGGCGAGATTGACGAAACTGAAAAATTCCGCCCCTTCGTCGAACGCTTCGAGGCCGGCTTAATGCTTTATAAGCAAGGAGACTGGGATGGGGCGATTGCCGCTTTCCAGGATGGAATGGTCATCAAGCCCGGTGACACAGCCTCCGAGTTATTCGTCGCCCGTTGCCGTCATTTAAAAGCAAACCCTCCTGACCAGCCCTGGGACGGCGTCTTGACCATGACGAGGAAATGATGGAGGGAGCAAAATACCGTAGTTGGGTCGAAGTCAACCTGGATAACTTCCTTGCCAATCTTAAGGAAGTCAGGAGATTAATCGGCCCCCGGCCGGACATTCTTCAGGTTGTTAAGGCCGATGCCTATGGTCACGGCGCCATAGAAATTTCCCAAGTGGCGGTGAATAACGGCGCCGCCGCTTTGGGGGTTGCAAATACCGACGAAGGCGTTCAACTGCGTGTGGGTGGGATCACCGCCCCCATCGTCGTTCTCAGTCCCTCCCTTACCGACGAAATTCCGGAGATTCTTAAGTACAATCTCATCCCGTCGGTTTCTGAAATTGTCTTTGCCCGGGAACTGCAAAAACAATTCCATAAGGCGGAAAAACAGGCGCGGATTCACATAGAAGTCGATACCGGCATGGGCCGTGGGGGGCAGATGAATGATAGCTCGCTACCCATGATCAGAGAGATTATGAGTTATGACAATGTGTCGGTAGAAGGAATTTTCACCCACCTTTCCCAGGGCGAAAAAACGACTCCTTATAATGACAGGCAGTGGCAATTGTTCAATCGTTTGATCGATGACTTGAAAAGACACCATTTTTCCATACCATCCATGCATATTGCCAACAGCGGGGCCATCCTGAATTTCCCCCCATATCATCTCGACATGGTGCGTCCCGGTCTCATGACGTACGGAGTATTTCCTTCTGATGAAACAAAAACCAAGGCATCGCTAAAACCGGTGATGAGTTTTAAAACGCGGATACTGCTGATTAAAGACTTTCCCGTCGGCTGCGGCATCGGTTACGGAAGCACCTTTGTCACACGCCGGGCAACAACGATAGCAACGATCCCCGTCGGATATGGCGATGGCTACAGTGTTCTTCTGTCCAACACCGGCGAAGCGCTGATCAAGGGGCGCCGGGCGCCCGTGGTGGGGAGAATTTCCATGGATATGTGCACCCTTGATGTCACGGATGTCCCAAATTGCCGCGTCGGTGACGAAGTTGTCCTGCTGGGGCGTCAGGGTGAGGAAGAAATAACCGCCGACGCTCTCGCGCTTCTGACTGGCGCCATCAGCTACGAAATCCTCTGCGCCCTGGGGAAGCGGGCCCCCCGTGTTTTTCTCCTGCAGGGCCGCAAAAATCTGTTCGAGCCCCGTTTGCGGCGGATATTCATTCCCGATGAGGAAAAATCCATCGCCCGTCTGGATAATGTCATACGCCGCTGCCTGCACACGCGGGTCAACGATACGGAGTTCGGCGATGCTATCTACTATACGATGCTGGAAGCCCTTTTCGGCAAGGACGACCGGCAACTGGAGCTGCGGCACAATTTTAAATACGATATCGATGTGGCGGAATTTTCCCCAGCCGAGGTACTCGCTAACCCCCTTTACCGGGATTATCTCAAGATTACAACCCATGTCGAGTATTATAAGACACTAAATTCCGATACTTTTTTTATCGGCTGCGCGGATAACAACGACCAATTGGCGGCTTTTCTGGACGACCCCCACTGCGAATACCGTTGGCTGCTGGATAGCGGCGGCGAACTGTCAGCAGATCGCGAGTTTAATATTCAAAGCGTACGCATTGACGACGTTAATCTGCGCCTGAACAGAGCGGCAATCACATCACGAGGATATGAGGTTTGGTGCAGCGCCGAGGAGTTGGCGGAGAAGGTCAACCACGAAGTAAAGATGCACTTTGAGATCGTGGCTGCCAAACCCAGAAAAAGCAGATTGATGTCGGTCTATCTGATCTATCCCATCCGAGGCGTAGAGATTACCTTTAATTACCAGGCTGCCCATCTGGATAACGTCAGGGAAATCGCCTTTTTCGCGGGAAAACACCCCTACCCCTGCCTGACCAGGGAAAATCAGAAAATACATTTGCAGGTGAGTGATCAGGAATGGGTCTTTCCCACAAGCGGCGTAACATTTGTCTGGGACTAGCAGAAACATCTTTTAAATTGGCATGGCAGAAATTATCACGGCCATCGTGATTAAATGAAAGGGCTATTTAGTCTATGGAACCATTGCGCGTCGGCATAATATTTGGCGGGATGTCCTCTGAAAAAGAGGTTTCCTTGAACAGTGGGCGTAACGTACATGACAATCTCGATAAAGAAGCCTATCGGGGTGTGCCTGTCTTTATGGATAAAACCGGCAAACTTTGGATTCTTCCCTGGCAATTGATCTCTCAAAACACTACCGCAGACATCACCGATCACCTGGCAAGCGCCGCGCGACAAATCGGCTACGAAGAACTCAAGGAGGAAATCGATTTTGCCTTTATCGCCCTCCACGGCAAGTATGGGGATGATGGCTGCATTCAGGGGCTGCTGGAATTGCTCCAGATACCCTATACAGGCCCGGGTGTACTGGCCTCAGCGCTTGGCATGGATAAATATTTGCAGCAGAAGATTCTCAGAAACGCCGGATTAAACGTCCCGCGCAGTATTCTGATACGGGAAGACGATTGGCGACATAATCAGGAAACCATTGCAAAATCACTGCTGCAGGAATTATCTCTACCTATTTTCACTAAACCGACACGCGAAGGATCGAGCATGGGCGTCAGCTACATTGAAGACGCCGCCGGGCTGGAAAGGGGAATTAACGAAGCGTTGCGTTGGGATAAAGCTGCCCTCGCTGAGGAAGGCATCGAGGGGATGGAATTTTCTGCCATTGTGCTTGAGGATGGTGGCGCAATCCGTTGCCTGGGCGTAACGGAGATTCAGCCCCAGAGCGGCTATTACACTTATGATGACAAGTATATGCCCGGAAGGTGCCGCAAGTTTACGCCCCCTAAAAATATATCGGCGGCAAAGGTGGCGGAAATAAAGGAGGAGGTAGTCCACGCCTTTCAGGCGCTGGGTTTTCGTTCCTATGGCCGCATTGACGGCTTCGTCGAGAAGGAGGGCAGGATTCTCATTACGGATCCAAATTCATCATCGGGCATGGCGCCCTCTTCCTTCTTTTTTGAACAGGCGGCCTGTGCGGGCCTGCTGCCCGATATGATCATCTCGCTGCTCATTAATAACGCGCTCCTTATTCACCGGGAGAAAAGCGGTCCCCTGTAAGACAATCCCCCCCCGGCCTGCCGTACAGGCGCAAAAGAGCATTGTGAATGCTGATTTTGCTTGCTATTGGCCGACTTTTTTGGCATTGGTACCAGCGGTTAGGTATCCTCGTTCAAATCAAATATGGCGGTGGCTAAGGGGAGCGATTATCCCAATTTTAATGAGTAACAGACTGAGGAGGTGTTTGTGAGAAAGTATCTGAAATTATTTAATTCCCTGGCGGCGTCAGCTTTACTGGTAATCTTGACCTCGCAGGGTGCAGCCGCTTTTGAAATCGGGGCACGGGGTTACCTGTGGTTTCCCACCCTAAAAAGTAACGTCCGAGACAGCGGCAATGTTTTAGCCGGAGATTTTAATTTGAAAGACGATCTAAGCCTGGGCAGCCAGTCTTATCCTTCGATCGAGGTTTACGGCGGGTTGGGAAAAAGCCACTTCAGTTTAATGTACACTCAGGCGGATTATAGCGGTTCTACCAACCTCGCCAGCCAGATTATCTTTAACGGTGCGACATTCAACGTCGGCACGGGTGTTGATTCAAGCTTTGAAATAAAGATGCTGGATTTAGCCTACAAATATGACGTTATCGATCTGGAAAACATCCTGGCCGGGTTCTCCCTCTCTGCCATCGGCAAGCTCAAGTATATTGAGGGAGACACAAGAATCGCCGGCGGTGGCAATGATACATCGAAAACCTTTAAAATCGCGGCGCCTATGGTCGGAGCAGCAGCGCACATAGGTATTTTAGCCAATATTTTAGAGGCCCGCCTCGAATTGACCGGTGTCAGCTATAAGGATGACTATCTTTACGAAGTCTTGGCCGATCTTTCCTTGACGCCTTTCCCGCTTATCGATGTTCACGCAGGCTATAAAGTTATCGGCGTCCATGTCGATTATGACGATGTGTATTTCGCCTCTGATTTTACTGGCCCCTATCTGGCGCTAACAGTCGGGTTTTAGAGGCGGTCTAAGCATTGGATAATGCAGCTTTAAAGAAGATTAAGGTAGGAATCGTCATGGGAGGCCTTTCCTCGGAACGTGAGGTCTCCCTTGAAAGCGGCCGCAACGTCTTCAGTAAGATTACAAGGCAACGTTTCGATGTTACCCCTCTTTTCATGGACAGTCGCGGCATGCTCTGGGAGATACCGCTCAAGTTGCTGATGCGGAACTCCACCCGCGACATTGAGGAAGATCTGAAGGACGAAGCTTGTCATATACCCTATGAGACATTGCCGTCGCGTATTGACGTGATTTTTATCGCGCTGCACGGCAAGTACGGGGAGGATGGATGCTGCCAGGGTCTGCTTGAATTGCTTAAAATCCCCTATACGGGTTCGGGTGTCCTGGCATCGGCTCTTGGCATGGACAAACTGGCAAGTCGCAAAGTTTTGGAAGCGGATAATATTCCCGTGCCGCTTACCTTGCCCATTCTGCGCAGACAGTGGGAAGAAGGCGATCGGGATGATCTACGGCAACTTGTGGCGCGGCAAATCGGTTTCCCCTGCGTCGTTAAACCCTCACGCGAGGGTTGCAGCACCGCCGTTGTTAAAGTAACCTCTGAGGCGGGCCTCTCAGAGGCTCTGACATCGGCTTTCCGTTGGGATAATACCGCCCTGATCGAGGAATTTATCACAGGCATGGAAGTCACCTGCGGCGTCATCGGTCATCAGCCGCCCCTCCCCCTTGTGCCCTCAGAAACGATACCCACCACTGAGATTCTCTCTTTAGAGGACAAGTTTCTCTATGGCCAGGGAGAAAATAAAACACCGGCCCGCGTATCTCCGCAAACCATTATCGATATTCAGGATACGGCGGTTAAGGCCTACCGTTCCCTGGATCTTAAGGGCTATGCCCGCATTGATATGTTTGTCCGGCCAAACGGTGAAATCGTCGTGCTGGAACCTAACACTTTGCCGGGCATGACACCCTCAACGGTGTTGTTTCACCAGGCTGCCGCCGCCGGTATCACGCAATCCGAACTCATTGAAAAAATCATCGATTACGCTCTGGAAGTTCACAGCAGTAAACGAGGCCCACTTTAAATGGCAAAATTGTTCGTTTTGCTGGACCAGGTTGGCCGCTCTACCCTTGCCATTGTGGAAGAGGTGGGCAAAATTGTCCTCCTTTTTGTTTCTGTGATTTCATGGATGTTCCGTCCTCCCTTGAAAGCCGGTAACATCTTCAAACAAATGGAGTTTGTCGGCGTTAAATCAATCTTCGTAGTACTGCTGACGGGCTGCTTTACAGGCATGGTGCTGGCCTTACAATCCTACCACGCCTTCAGACTCTTTAGCGCCGAGAGTCTTGTCGGCGCCACCGTCGCCCTGGGTATGGCAAGGGAACTGGGGCCCGTTCTTACGGCGCTTATGGTAACGGCCCGGGCAGGATCAGCCATGGCTGCCGAGCTTGGAACCATGAGGGTTACGGATCAGATAGACGCTCTTTATGCCATGGCCGCCAATCCAGTTAAACACCTGGTTGTGCCGCGCGTCATCGCAGGTGTGGTCATGTTGCCTTTCCTGACGGTAATCTCAGACTTTGTCGGTATCCTGGGCGGTTATTTTGTCGGGGTGGTGCTTTTGCACATAAATTCCGGCGTCTTCATTAAAAACATTATCAAACATGTGGACACAGGGGACATCTTCAATGGCCTTATCAAAGCAGCGGTATTTGGCCTGATTCTGGCCCTCATCGGTTGTTATAAGGGGCTCAATGCCCGCGGCGGCGCGGAAGGCGTAGGGAAAGCCACCACCGAAGCGGTGGTCCTCTCCTCCATATGCATTCTGGCGAGCGATTATTTCCTCACCGCAATGATGTTCTGAATCTTATGATTAAATTTATCGATGTTCATAAATCCTTTGGCCACCAGCATGTGCTAAGAGGCGTCAATTTAGAAATAGAAAATGGCAAAACCACCGCCATCATGGGCAAAAGCGGCAGTGGCAAAAGCGTTCTCTTAAAGCACATCATCGGACTTTTGAAGCCCGACAGCGGGCAGGTTTTAGTGGATGACCTGGACCTTACCAAGATGAAGGACAAAGAGCTTAATCAGATAAGAAAAAAGTTCGGGATGCTTTTTCAGGATGCCGCCCTTTTTGACTCTTTAACCGTCGGTGAAAATGTTGCTTTCCCCTTGCGGGAACATACCAGGCTCACAGAGGATGAAATCAGGAAGACCGTGGCCGAGCGGCTGCGGGCCGTGGGGTTGTCGGACATAGAAACAAAGATGTCTTCGGAGCTGAGCGGCGGCATGCGTAAAAGAGTCGGGCTGGCCAGAGCCATTGCCATGCACCCTCATTTTGTGCTCTTTGATGAGCCCACAACCGGCCTTGATCCCGTCATGACCGAGGCAATTAATCAGCTTATTATCGAAACCCAGAAAAATTTCAATTTGACCTGCGTTGTCATCAGTCACGATCTGGGCTCAATATTCAAGATCAGCCATAAGGTCGCGATGCTCTACGAGGGACAAATTATCGAGTACGGCACCCCGACGGAGATACAAGGATCCCTGAACCCGGTGATGACGCAATTTCTTTCTGGAAGCATTGAAGGACCGATCAAAATCGTGTAATAGGGAAAAAACGGAGGTGGGAATGACTGCCATCAGCTCAGAAGCCAAGGTAGGATTATTGGTACTAATCGGATTCATCATCCTTGGCTATATGTCCGTGCAAGTCGGCAAGGGCGGTTTCGGCATGCAAAAAGGCTACAGAATCGAGGCCTTGTTTGACAATGTCGCCGGTCTTAATAGAGATTCCTCCGTGCAAATCGCCGGCGTGGAGGTTGGCCGCGTTGAGTCGATCATTCTTAAAAATGGCAAGGCGCTGGTAACATTGCGTATTGTCCCTGATGTAAAGCTGGAAAAAGATGTCCGGGCTGCCATCAAGACGCATGGCGTTTTAGGTGATAAGTACATCGATTTGACGCCGGGAACAAGCGGCCAGGGATTTCTGGCCGCAGGCAATCGCATCAACTTTGTAGAACCGGGCACCGATATAGATAAGCTTCTTGGCCAGCTTTCTCTCATTGCCACTGATATCAAAAAGATAACCGGATCGCTCAGCAATGTTGTAGGAACCGGGCAAGGGGAGCAGTCCTTAAGCGATATTATCGAAAACACCCGCCGCCTTACTTACAATCTGAACGAAATGATTGTGAATAATCAAGCGGCTCTCCATGCCACCCTGGAGAACAGTCGTGATCTTACAGGCAATCTCAACAAAGTGGTTAATAATAACAGCGAAAAGTTTGCCAAATTACTGGATGAGTTAAACAAGGCTTCCCTGGAAGTTAAACAAACCTTCGCTTCCCTGAATGAAATATCGCAAGGCCTTAACCGGGGAGAAGGAACGGTTGGCCAGTTGCTGAAAGATAACACAGCGGCCGACAGGCTCAATAAAACCCTGGCTTCGTTGCAGGAAATCACGGATAAGATAAATCAGGGGAAAGGAACAATCGGCAAGCTGGTCAATGACGAGGAAACGGTAAATAATCTCAATGAGGGCTTAACGGGCATAAATCGTTACGTTACTAAAGCGGAACAGTATCGTACCTTTCTAAGCTATCGGGGAGAATTTCTTTTTCGCAACAGCGACGCCAAAAGCCATCTGGACATCAGGATACAGCCAACATCGGACAAATTTTATATCTTAGGCGTCTCAACGGACCCGCGCGGTAAAATCTCCTTCCAGGATACTACGACGTCGGGCATAACGACACACACGGAAATTTCCGATAAGCAGGACATCCTTTTTAATGCCCAAATCGGCAAACGTTATAAAGATGTGGCAGTGAGAGGCGGCCTTTTTGAATCGACCGGCGGTTTCGGCATTGATTATTTTTCATTAAATGATAATTTGAAGTTTGCTTTTGAAGCCTTCGATTTTTCAAAGGAACGTCGCGCCCATCTTAAGGCCGCCGCAGAATATCGTTTTTTCAAACACATTTATCTCCTGGCCGGCTGGGATGATTTTTTGAGCGACCGGGGAAACAGCTCCCCCTTCGCCGGCCTAGCCATACGCTTTGAAGATGACGATATAAAATACCTCTTAACGACCACCCCCATTCCCAAATAGTGTCGTTTTTGGAATAAATTTTAAAGAAGGAGTTTATGGATAATCAGGAAGAGAAAAGTTTTGCAGAGCTAATGGCGGAAAGTACGTTGGACAAAGACCATTTGCGGCCCGGCCAGAAAGTGCTTGCCGCCATTGTGAAGATCTCGCCGGAGTGGATATTTATCGACTTGGGGAGCAAAAGTGAGGGTTATATTGAAAAAAAAGAATTCCTTGATACCGAGGGCAATCTGACGGTGCAGGAGGGAGACAAGATCGGGGTTTTCTTCCTGGCCGTTAAAAATGGTGAAAAACTATTTACCCGAAAAATTGGACGGGGTGAGGCAGCCAAGGCACATCTGGAGGAAGCCTGGCGCAGCGGCATACCCCTGGAAGGTAAAATCAGCCGTGAAACCAAAGGCGGCCTGGAGGTAATGATCGCCGGCGATGTGCGGGCCTTTTGCCCCTACTCGCTGACAGGTTGCCCCAAGGGAGAAAACGTCGCTGACCATGTAGGCAAAACAATGCCTTTCAAAATCATAGAGTATGGGGAAAATGGCCGCAAGGTGATCATTTCCCGTCGCGCCCTGCTGGATGAGGAAAAGGCCAAACGCAAAGAAGAGCTTAAACTGACTCTTAAGGAGGGCATGGTTATCCAGGGACAGGTGATGTCGTTGCACAATTTCGGCGCATTTGTCGATATTGGAGGCATCCAGGGGCTCCTGCCCAACTCCGAATTTGCCTGGCAGAAAGACGACGATATGAGCCGCCAGCTTGCAGTGGGCGATCTCCTTTCCCTTGCCATATTAAAACTCGATTGGGCCGCGGATAAGATCACTCTGAGCCGGAAGGCTACCCTACCCGATCCCTGGTCGACCGCGGAAGGCCTTTATCCACCGGGCGCGCGTTTGCGGGGCCGCGTGGCATCCCTCACCAACTTTGGCGCCTTTGTGGCGTTGCCGTCCGGCCTGGAAGGCTTGATTCATATTTCCAAACTGGCGAAGGGCAAGCGGATTAAACATGCCAGTGAAGTGCTGACCAAGGGGCAAGAGCTGGAAGTAGTCGTAGCATCCATGGACAGCGAAAAAAAGCGACTCTCCCTGACCATGGCCACGGACGAACCGGAAGCAGCAGAGGACAAAGAGGACGGGAAAGATTATTTAGAGCAATACCAGGATGCCGACAGTACTGCCGCTTTCGGTTCATTCGGGGATGCCCTGAAGGCAAAACATGCCTCAAAAATGAAGCGCTGACTATGGGGAAATTACGATCCTTCTTTCTTTGTTTAATCATCTGTCTCATCGCTGCTGCCCCCGCTTCGGCGTCGTCTCAATCCCTGCCTTTGACGCCCCCGGAAAAGCTTACCTTTCCTAAGCTGTCCTTTAAGCCGCCCCAGGCGGAAAGATTGACGCTCAGTAACGGGGTGATATTTTATCTTCTTGAAGATCAGGAGCTCCCTCTTGTTAACATCAACTTCATCTTTAAAACGGGGGCTTATTTTGACCCCCCAGGCAAAGAGGGATTGGCAGAATTAACGGGCACGGTGATGCGAACCGGCGGCACGGAGTTAATGACCGGCACAGCCGTAGATGAGGCGTTGGAAGGAAGCGCCGTTATCATCAATACGGCGACACACATTGACTCCGTTTCCATAAATTTCTCCAGCCTGAAGGATAAACTGGAAAAAGGGGTGGATATCCTGGCACAAATAATCAGGCAACCGGTTTTCGCTGAAGATAAGCTACAACTTGCCAAGAGTCTCAAGCTTGAGGAATTGCGAAGAATTGTCGACGATCCGCAACAGTTTGCCTTTCGCGAATTTAACCGGGCTCTCTATCGGGGTGATCCCCGCGGTCGCCTTCCCTCACTATCATCGGTGGCAAAGATAACAGGCGCAGATTTGCTTCAATTTCACCGTCAAGACTTTAACCCTGATAATATGATGATTGCGGTTACGGGAGACATAAGTAAGCAAGCTGCCATCGTGCTGCTGGAGAAATACTTCGGTTCCTGGCCAAAACAGGGAGTTGCCGCCGCCATTCCGCCGCCCCGGGATGCTCTAACGGGGCTCATTTATTTATTGCCCAAAGAAGTACCGCAATCTGTCGTCATCACCGGCACGTTTGCGCCGGCCAAAACAAACGATGATTTCTATCCCTTTGAGGTACTGGATTTTTTGCTCGGCAGTGGCGGCTTTCGCTCTCATATTTTTCAGGAAATCCGCACCAATCAAGGGCTTGCCTACAGCGCTGGCAGTTTTTACCGGGCCAAAACCGATTATGGTATTTTGGGTACCTACGCCTTTACCAAATCTTCAACGACGGGGAAGGTTTTGTCTCTGTTAAGGGCGCTGACGCAAGAGATGATTGGCAAACCGGTTAAGCCCGGGGAGCTGGCCTGGGCAAAAAAATCCATCAATAATAGTTTCATTTTTTCCTTCGGTTCGGCAGAACAGATAGCGCGACAACAGATGATGCTGGAATTCGAAAAACTGCCCGGCGATTATCTCCTGAAATATCAGCAGAACATCAATAAAGTAGGCCGGGATGATTTAACAAGGGTAGCGAAGCGTTACCTGAGTACGGGCAAATCGATAACCCTGTTGATGGGCCAAGAGAAGGATTTCGACATGCCAGCCGCCAATTTCGGCACAGTGGAAACGATAAGGTCTGAAAATGATTGATGATCACCTCTTTGACCGTCTTGCCGCACGCATCGAAACCTATACGCAGGCCATGACTGATATGCAGGTTGCACTCACCGCCATACCGGCGCTTGCACCGGAAAATGGCGGTGACGGAGAATATGAAAAATCCCGGCTGCTGCTGTCTTACCTTAAAGATGGCGGCTTTCCCCATGTCTGGGAAATTAACGCCCCCGATCCCCGCGTCTCAGCCCTGTGCCGCCCTAACATCCTGGCCACTGTACCGGGGAAGAATCAAGGGAAAACGGTCTGGGTCTTGACCCATATGGATGTTGTGCCACCGGGCGAAGTTACGTCCTGGACGGCTGATCCTTATCGTGCATATGTGAAAGACGGTCAGGTTTTTGGGCGCGGCACGGAAGACAATCAGCAGGATCTGGTGGCATCATTCTTTGCCGCTAAAGCTTTTTTGGATGAAGGCATCACCCCGGAAAAAAACTTCGGGCTCGCCCTTGTCGCCGACGAAGAAACTTCCAGCCAGGCAGGTCTGGCTTATTTGTTGAACCAAGAAAATAATCCCTTTCTGAAAACGGACATAATCGTGGTCCCCGATGCCGGGGATGAGGCAGGAAGCCACATCGAGGTGGCGGAAAAGAGTATCCTCTGGCTGCAAATCAAAACACGAGGGCAACAAACCCATGCCAGCAGACCCGATCTGGGCAAAAACGCCTTTCTCGCCGCCTCCCACCTGGTCGTACGGCTTTATGCCCTGCATAAGATATTCGATGCCGTCGATCCGCTGTTTTATCCACCGGTGAGCACCTTTCAGCCGACTAAAAAGGAAGCCAATGTCCCCAACATCAACACCATACCGGGAAGCGACATTTTCTATCTGGACTGCCGCGTTTTGCCCACCTACCCCTTGCCGGAGGTGATCGCCTCCGTCCGCACTGCAGCAAATGAAGTTGAAAAAAACTTTAACGTCGCCATAGAAATCACACCGGTACAGTACATGGAGGCGCCACCACCTACTCCCCTTGATGCTCCGGTCGTTTCGTCACTCAAGCAGGCCATCCGGGATGTTTACCAGCTGGAAGCAGTGCCGGCAGGAATTGGGGGAGGCACCGTCGCAGCTCATTTTCGTAAACTCGGATATCCGGCGGCGGTCTGGTGCCGAATCACGCAAACCGCGCACCAGCCTGATGAATCGTGCAAAATAGAAAACATGATCGGTAACGCGAAGGTCTATGCCCATCTGTGCCTACAACGATGAAAAAGGAAGCGCATTACGGGGTCGGGCCTTCTTTCCGGGATGGGATTCTCTACCGCTTGACTACGCGACCTTGCCCGGCCGCTGTTGCTTTTATTCAAGGCCGCAATTCTCGGAAGATTGCGACCTTGGATCAGAATGCCACCTTGGTGGAGACGACGAAGCGAGATGCATTATACAGTTATCAGGGTTACTCGGCCCATTTTTCATAAGCTGGATGAAACCATCCGGGGACACGTTTTTTGCAGCTTCCTGGCCCTGGTCATCCGGAAGGAGTTGGATCGTAGGTTGGAGAAAGCGGGGCACTGTTTCGAGAAGATGAGTATGGTCCCAATTAAATAAGCTCCTTAGCTGTGATTCCTTTTGTAGCTGCTTCAAATGCGCGGAACCAGGCATTGAACGAGCCGAAATCTTCCCTGGCGGAAAAATAGAAAAAGGGCGCCTTCGCCAACGTCCCGTTTACCAAATCCTGGTACTCCGATAACCTGGCCTCGCTTAAGTCGTGGGCATAAATCGCAGCTGCAGCAACGGTCCCGGCAAATTGACCTTGTATCATCCCGTGAATGTTTCCCGCACCCCCTGAGGCATCGCCGATAAACAGGATATTATCCTTTACTATTTTCTTGAAATATTCTCCGTATTTCCCTGAACGCCCCCTGGCGTAACCGTTGACCTCTATAGGGTAAGCGTTCACTATCTTGCGGGAGAAGACGTTATCGGATCGTTTTTTCAATTCGTTGAATGTTTCCAGCGTTTGACTGCCCACCATGCATAGGCCATCGTGATGCGTGAAAAAGCAATTATAATGCAAAGAAGGATCGGTGGAAAGAAAGTGTTCAATAATGCCCGATGATACATCGACGTTGGCCAGTAAAAAAATTAGCCCCGATCTTACTTCACCTTTTTCGCACAATCTTTCCTGAAGGGCAAAGCCACCGCTCGCAGACCTGATGCCGTCGGCACATATAAATATTTTTGCCGTTACGGTCGGTATTACCGGCGAGTTCGTTTCAATTCCTTCTACGGTCTCTCCTTTGCGCAGGAATTTAAGAACCTTGGTTTTAACATGCAAACTAACTCCCGCTCTCACGGCTGCTGCCGCTATTTCTTTTTCCAGAAGGTCTCTCCTGGCAACGTAGCCTCCTGGTGAGCCGGTCTCTATCAGGTCTCCCGATTGTGCGTCACGGACACGGTATTCTTCTATACGGGTACAAGGAACCACCCTTTCCAGGGCATGGATGAGTGATTCCGCAAATTCTGATTCCATCAGCCATCCAGGGTCATGCATGGGCCAACCTATGGCCCAATGTTCTTCAAAAAGGGCAACACGGCATCCCTTTCTCGCGGCAGTCAAAGCTGCATAACATCCCGCCGGCCCGCCTCCTACCACAATTACATCGTAATCATTCATAGCCTGCTCCTTTCAACGGTCAATTTGTTTTAATCGGTAATAGACCGGTTTCTCCAGGTATTTCAGGTTAAGGTTTGTTTTCTCCGTTTACCGCCTGGTTTCCCGGCGGTCCCTTTCGGAACCTTCATCACTCTACGGGCTGCTCCGCCCCTGTGCCCCCCATCGGCACTCTCATGCTCATGGGGACTTCCCATTTGCATTTCTCCCTTAGCATTGGGGCGACAGGTTCCCACGTTCCACACAAAAGCCTGAAGCAAGTTCACGCCGCCTTAATGCCGGACGTCGCCTAGGCAGTAAACAGTTTTTCCCCAGATTCTCTCCGTAGGTTGCATAACTCACCCGGTCTATACCCGCTGCCGCCTTCAGTGTTCTTAATCACTGGGGCTTTCTCCACAACATAAGGATTTCCCAGGCTTGGCCTGGCGCACTAAGAATTTCTTTTTCGTGGGGGAAGTATAGGGGGGCTGTTTTGGCTTGTCAATGGGTATTTCGCACTTCATTATTTCATTGACAAGTAGCTTCGTTTTTTCTTATACTCGCTCTACAAAAAATAAGGAGGAAAGAGATTATGGACAAGAAAATGGAAGAATTTGTACTTAATATTTTGCAGAGTCATAATATTTTGACATTAGCCACTCTAAGGGAAGACGGCTATCCTCAGGCAAATACGGTAACCTATGCCAGTGACGGGTTTACCATCTATTTCTGCACAGATGCAACCTCTTCAAAGGTAAAAAATATTGCAAAATCCAACAAGGTGTCTCTAACTATTGACAGGGAATATGAAGACTGGAGTAAAATCAAGGGCCTTTCAATGGGAGGAACGGCTGTAGTACTGACAAAGCCGGAAGAAATACAGAAAGCCATGGGGCTTCTTGTAACCAAATTTCCTGCCCTCCAGGAAATGCCTCAGCAGGAAGTGCCGTCGGCGGTAATCAAGATTACACCGAAGATCGTTTCCGTTTTGAATTACGAGCTGGGGTTTAGTCATAAAGATCTGGTTGAAGTTTGATCCGGTTCGTACCCCGTTCGCTAATGATAAACTTTGATGCAGCAATGTCCGGATTAAGGATTTGCGTGTGATTAATCCTGAGGGCGGACACGATAATCGAGGGAACATTGTCACCTTCCTGGGGAATGCTGATAGCGCCATGGTGACATATCTCTATGCGGCGATTCTTGGTTTAACGCGTCAGACACTCTTCTTCCGTATGAAAAAACTGGGGATAGCACGACCTTGCCTTCCAAGTACTGTGCTTTGATGGTAGATGGGCCGCCCCCCGCAGCTATCCACTCAAAGCGTATTCGCCAATGCTTCTCATCAATTCACCGGCAATGTTAAGGCTTTCCAGCCGCATGATACTTTCCTCCGAATGGCCATAGCTTAATAGGTTAATACTTCCATACCAGACAATTGACTGATCAAAGACGGCAAATTTCTGATGGATACGGGATTTATACACCAAATTTATCCCTGCCTTTTGGACCAGACCCAATACCTCTGCCAAAGCCCGATTGTCCTTAAAATCGCTCACCGGCCTTGTTACAACGACGACTTTGACGCCCTTTTCCAATGCAGGGCGCATGAGGGGCAGCGCTTGCAGTATGCGTCTTTTACTAACGAAGGGGCTTACAATCATGATTTCCCTGCGGGCATTCATAAGATCATTTTGATAAACGGGAAGAAAATTACGATTATCGAAGATGATGTCTAGCGGTTCGTAAGTAAAACTCTCCGCCTTTGCCTTGTATCCAATTGACGCATATCCGGCAATCCTTTTATCATACATTTTTGCCAGCATTCTTACATGGATATCAACATAATCATAAATCCGGACTTCGCGTTTGCTTTCATGCAGCCGATGCAGTCTTCCTGCGTATTGCTGTAACGTCCCTTTCCACGATATGGGCATCGCCAGAAAGAGCGTATCAAGACGCGCCTCGTCGAACCCTTCCCCAATGTATTTACCCGTGGCAATCAAAGTCAATTGCCGGTCGCCGGCCGTAGCGGATATCTTTGATAATGCGTCCTTCTTTGCTTTTGCAGCCGCGCCGCCTATCAGAGTGATAGCATCAGGAATGCTTTCGTTTAACTTCTTGGCCAATAATTCGACATGCGCAGTTCTTTCGGTCAAGACGAGGGAATTTCGACCATTTTGATAGTTCTTGATCACATCGTCCGCAATCAACTGGTTCCTTAATTCACTGGCGACGATTTCGGAATACAGTTTCTGGATCGAAAGATCATTTTCATCTGTTGACAACGGAACCCTAAAACTTGTAAATCTCGGGATGACATAATGTTCAAAGGGCCTTTTCTCTGCTTGCATCCTCGCATCCACTCTGTATCTAATCGGGCCGCAGTGCATGAAAATAATCGGATGTCGTCCATCCTGCCTGGCCGGCGTGGCAGTCAATCCATATACATATTTCGCTTCCACGCTCTTTAGTATCTGTTCAAAACTGAATGCCGACACGTGATGGCATTCGTCCACAATCACCATGCCATATTGCTTTACTATTTCCTTTACTTCACCGCCGCTGTTCAAGGATTGCATGACTGCTACATCAATAACGCCACTCGGATTATTTTTGCCGGCCACAATCTGCCCGATCAGACTTTGCTGCTTTTTTCGGCCTCGCTTTTTCACCGATACAGGCAGCTCTTCATCAATTTTGAGAAACTCCCCCAGCTTCGCCGTCCATTGCGAAAGCAGTTGCTGTCGATGCACCAATATCAGGGTGTTTATCTTTCGTTCAGAAATAAGTTTTGCGGCAATGACCGTTTTCCCAAAGGCCGTGGTTGCCGAAAGCACGCCGGTTTCATGCTGCAACATCTCGCCCACGGCAAGCTGCTGTTCCTCTCTCAACTCCCCCAGAAATTCAACCTTGATAGACCTGCCAGAATTTGTGTTATCCGACCACACGGCTTTAATGCCTGCCTCATTAAGTACGCTTGTGACATCAGCTTCGCAACCCCTCGGCAAGCACAGGTAGTCCGTGATTTCATCGGCACAGGAAATGACCGGTGGCTTATTATATGTTGATATGCGCATGGCCTGAGCTTTGTAGAAATCCGGGTTTTTAAAGGCAGCGAGCCTTTTCAAAGAGTTTAAGGCCCGTTGCGAAACTCCCGCTTTGGAAATAAAAAGCATGTTGGCTTTTACCAGGTTAATTTCTTTCGGAAAATCATGCTTTGATAAATTGCTTCGCTTCTTTTCCCCTGGATTTTCTTCTTCATCATCTTTTTTCAATGTGCCGAGTTCATTGCCGCGGCATAACCTGGTTATCAGCGCCGCTATGTCATTTTCAAACAGTCTTTGCGTTTTTGCCAGAAATTCCCATTGATCGTCGTAGGGCCTGAAGCTTTCGTCAATAAATACGCTGTTTCCTTGTTCGCGCGCTTTTTTTTGCAGGGGTAAAGCAATCAGATTTCCCAACCCGCCCTTCGGCATTGTATCTTGACTGGGAAAAAGCCGATCATAGGAACGGAAAGACATTTCATGCCTTTTGCTCATGGAATAGGTAAGTAAAGCAGAACCGAATTTTCTTGTTAAATGGGCGGGGAGCTGATTTTCGAAAAAAAACCAGGCGTGCGCTCCGTTTCCGGAACGTGAACGCTCGATGGCTACGGGAACATCGAGGTCTGTACAAACCTCTCTCAGGGTGGAGATATCTTTCTGCCAGCTTGCTTCGTCAAAGTCCACCGCGAGAAAGTGGCACGTCTCATCCCGGCGCAAGGGATATACGCCGATAATGATATCCCCTCGCAAATGCATCTCAACGACTTTTTCGTCCAAAACATCATACAGTTTGTGCCGACAAGCAAAACATTTTACCTCCGGCTTCTTGCATAGGCCTGATTTCCATTCATTGAGGCAGACCGGCGCATATCCGAACCTGCCGTCCCTGTTTTGCCATCTTTTTGCATAGACATCTTCCCGCCCTCGAAACAGTGACCGAAACAATCTAACCTTTTCCGATGGATCAGTATAATCCAGCAATCTTGAAGGAGGGTGGTTTTCAGGTACTTTTTGAATCTCCAAATCGAAAGGCAAGCTGCACGAAGCATCCAGGCAGGAAGTTAATTGCCGTGGCTCCGTCGTACTTAATTTTGCCTTTAATATTGCATGCTCTTCCTGCAAGATTGCGTGCGCGGCAATTAAGGCCAGATATTTATCAAGCAGCTCTTCATAATTCATAGCGGCAACCCATTGTGGCGCCGTATATTATTTCCAAGTGTTTTAGTCAATTTTTCTGATGAGTATCGAAATACCTGAATCGTTACGTTTGAAAACCAGGTCCGGCTGAGCGCTGAGTCAGGCTGGCTACTGTAACACTGGGCGCGCATTAACAGGTTGCACTGGACGATTATTCGGATGGTGCATTACGTGCGAGAAAACCTCCACTTGCTCTTTTGAAGCAGAGACAGGCTTTTTCATAACCAGCCACCGCACACCCTCTGTACAGGGAGGGGTTGTCAATGAACCGTTGAAACGGTAGTAACCATGGTCAGACGGTAGTAGTTGCGCTACGGAAAATGATGGCTGCGGTACGTTTGTCCCGCCAGCCTTCTTGGGAATCAACGACCATATTTTTGCCAACGCGCTGTTTTCGGCGCCCTCCGTGAACATGATAGCGACAACCGCTAGATTTCCATCTTTGTCCGCGTGGACCAAATGCACTTCCATGGCATACGACTTGCCATTGATATGGTTCTCACTGGGCGCATGGAAGTGGAATTGTTTAAGTTCGAATTGGATACCATCAACTGAAATACTACTCCCCGCAGCGTAGTTAACTTGCACAGTATGACCGTTATTCAAGATTTCATTGCCGCCTGCCTGATACGAAATCTTGATTGGATTCAGGTCAGCTTCGATAAAGCCGGTTAAATTAATCGGTGATTGATTCTTGCCGGCACAGGCAACGAATTCAGGCGCAAGTTTGGCCCATTTTTCAGGCCCTTCTTCACCTGAATAGGTCCAATGCGTTCTGTCTGCAGCAAATGCGACGCTGGAAGTGAATAGCACGCCACAAAGCAAAACAGCTAGGGCAAACGTTTTCATCATTACCTCCTGTTTGTAGTGCACCCTTAAAAATAATGTCCAGCCTGGGATGCATTCAAGCCTAAGTATCTGTTCAATAATTAAGCGGCACGCGGTTTATTGCGTACCCCTTCAGTGACCGATAGGGCTGCTCCACCGATAACCTGCATGAATCCTAAAGCTCGTAGCCCTGTGTTGCATCCAAGGGGTTGACGAGCACGATCTTGTCCCACGAATGCTCGAACTGGAACAACTGACGCACCTCTTCATGATCCCTCTCGTCAATGCCGTACCCTATACGGTCCACGAGTACCAACCACCATTCGGGGTACTTTGCCCGCACGCATGCGACCTTCCGTGTCTTTTCCGTCACACAAATGCGAATGTTCCTGCTGAGCTCCGCCAAGACAAATCCACCGGAGTCGCTGTCGGCAAAGCCGCCGGGCACGAAGAAGTCCGGGTACGGCATGCCGGCCTTGATCAGTGTGACGCTGAACTTGGGTGAGACAGTGCGCGTCGCCCGGCAACGGTCAGGATTGTTGCGAAATGCCGCCAAGTCCGAGCGCAGGGCCGCCGCCAGCTGATCCCAGGGAGGCAACGGCCGTCGAAGCCGGTACATCACATACCAACTCTCGCCATCGGATGGGCCAAGAGTCTTGAGCAGCGCCTTTACCCTCGCCATGAGAGGGATAGCCACCTTCTCAAGCCCACGGTGGCCGTTCGGTGTCTCTTCATTCTGATTTAGCCGACGGACCTCCACCGCGATGCGGCCATCAATGAGGAAGTCAGGCGGTACATTGCCATCAGGTTCGTACACAACATCGCGGAAACCGCTATGCGACAAGTATTCAAATACAACCTGTTCTGAACGATCCATCCTTTTAACCTACCGCGTTACTCTGCGGACGTGAATCCAAGTCAAAAATTATCAATTCCCGGTATCGTAGGCACCTGCTGGCTCATTGACGAAGGTAGACTGATAGTCCTTCCGCGTCAAAACGGTGTCGTACAGGCCGATGTCCTCGCCTTCGTGCTTGTTGATCCCGGTATAGCTCAAGCTGGAATCTTCGTAGCGTTTGAACTTGTACACGGCGTCGTTCATCAGGGCGCTGTTGAAGACCCCCAGACTGACAAGCAACTCGAAGTCCTTCACGGTCAGACCCGTGACCTTCTTGAACAGACCCGGTTCCAGTTGCCTAATCACATCCTTCAGCAACCGCTCGCGGTAGTCGGTCAGGTACATGAAGATGGGAAGCCGAGTGGCGAACTTGATGAGCTTCTCCTGAATCTGCTTCCGCAGGCTCTTGTACTCCTTCTCCTCCGCGGTCAGTTCCTTCTTCTGTTTTGCAGACATCTCCGCGTCGTTGGCCTCCTTGCGTGCCTTTTTCACAGCTTCCGACTTGTTGATGATCGTCTCGATGTCCTGATTGAGATTGCGGAAACCCTCGATGCTCATGAGGGCATTCATCGCCTCCTTGTTGTCCATGAGGCGGCGCAAGGTGCCGTTGTCCACATTCACCAGCAATGCGCTTTCCCAGCGCCGCGCCAGCAGGGTTGCCGTTGTGCCGCTCATCGCCATGTCGAGAATTCCGGCGGCGTCAATCTGCTTCATGGAACTGCCGTCGTAAGCCAGGACGGGCAGGAAGCTGATGAACTCCTCCACCTTCTTTTCCGGGTTCGCCTCGTTGACGTTCAACCGGCAACTATAATCCGCGATCTGCCGCAATGCCCGGTCCGGGGCAAAGTCGAAGACGTAGCACTCCTCCTTGATGATCTGCTCCTCGTTCAGGGATGCGCCGTCCGGGTTGCGGACCGTCCAGGGCGATTGCACCCGGAAGGCGGCCTGAAAATAGGTTTCCGGGCTGGAGGAGTTGCGGAGCATGAGAATGCCCGTCCACGGCTTGACCGTCACGCCCGTGGTGAGTTTGCCGCACGAAAGGGTGATGGTTTTCGTCGTGAGTGGATCATCCATCGCTTCCTTTACCGGCGGCAAGGCCTCGACACCGATTCCGGCGGCGCTTCCCGCCGCCACGACAACCTGGTAATCATGGTAAAAACGATTCTGTTTCTTCGCCAGCAGGTTCCGCATGGCATGGCACGAAGCGACGCACGGCAGAAACCAGAACGTGTGCGACAGGACGTTCAGCAACCGGACATCCGAGAACGGCATCGGCGGCTTCTGCGCGCCGAGCTTCAGATTATCAACACTAGTCGGCATAAACGCCCCCCGGATCAGGTCCAGCCACTTCTGAACCTCTTCCTCATACTTGAACTTCGCCTTGTTGCCGATGCCCCCGGCGGAAAAAAAGACATTCAAGTCGAACTCGCTGAACTCGCCCTGCATGGCGATTTCCCGGATCGCGTCCGGCAGTTGATAGGTCAACAGCACCATCCGGGGCAACGCGGCATAGGGGTTGTCAGTGCCTTTCCAGTCACACTTTGCCCGCTGTTCGTCGGAATAGGTCCAGTTGAAGATCTGCTCCTCGATGAACTCGCCGGACGCAATGGCGCGAAACGGCGTACCGGACAGGTAGAGATAGCCATCCGTGGTGATCGGCATGAAATCTTCGTTGTAATATTCGATGCCTTCACCTTCGCCGAACTCGGCCTCTTTCCTATCTTCCGCCTCAAACAGTTCCTTTGCGCTCTCCCGCCAGGCGCCGTAGTGGTATTCGTCCAGAATCACGCAATCCCAGTTGGTCGCATGAACCCATTCGTTCTTGGTCTTGATACCGCCGGTGCTGGAGTTCCGGCCCAGGTAGTCTTGAAACGATCCGAAACAGACGAACGGCTTCTTCTTGTCGGCCTCCTCGTAGGTCAGTCCGCCGGGCTTAATGAACTGCCACCCCTGAAAATCCCTATGAAGTTTCAGGTCCTCTTCCCAAGCGCTTTGCACCGCCGGCTTAAAGGTCAACATCAGAACTTTGCGCCAGCCCATTTTCTTCGCCAACTGGTAGGCGGCAAAGGTCTTGCCGAAACGCATCTTGGCGTTCCAGAGAAAGTGCGGCGGTTTGTCCTTGTTGTCGCCGCGATAGCTCTTGAAATAGGCCGCTGTCTTCTCGATCGCCGCTTCTTGCTCAGGCCGCATCTTGAAATCGAGCGACCGGTTCTCCTCATTCAGTTGACCGGTGCGGACCGCGATGGTGGCGGCCTTGACCTCATCAGCCTTGCACCGGAACCATTCCCCCTCCGGGTTCTTGACGCCGTTGATTCTGAGCATACGGTGAACGTCGCGGTCCGTGAACACCGTTCCGTCACTCCGCATGGCGGGTTCTTCCAACACAATACGGTACGGCGAGCTGCCGGGCCGAAGCGTTGGGTACTGCTGCGCCACACGGCTCCGGACGGCCACGGTCGTGTAACCGACTTTGAGCAGTCCTGCATACTGCGGGTTGGTATCCTCGTAGGCGTAGATGGTGGGCCGCGATTTCGGACGGGGCGGGAAGAAGTCCTTACTCATGATCAGGCCCCTTAATTGCCTTATGTTTCTTAACCGTCACGCCGCTCCATTCCCGGTGGATGATATTGGTCAGAATGGCATATTCATCTTCGCCTTTTATCTCGTGCTCTTTCCAGTAATCGGTAAGTTTATTGCGGGTTTCCTGGCCCATCATCCGCTGCTGAATCCACTTTTCGCTCCGTCCGTGCTGTTGCCAATATTCCCGGGCGCGGTCCAGCGAACGGGCCGGGTCGCTCATGTCCTGAATGCGCTCATATCCCACCCTGGCCAACCACTGTTTGAAAGGTTCCGCTTTGGGTGAAGGTATGGATTGAATAATCCTAAAAATCGCTTCCACATTGGCGGTATCGGTTTCCCGCCTTTTGCCGTCAGGAGCTTTCATTTTCAACTGTCGACAGATTGTCGACAGTTCAAGACCATCGTTACTTCTCACGCGAGTTTTCATCTTAAACCAATAATCTCGCGGATTAGCGCTATCCGTCAAGGCGGCTACAACATCAATGACAGAAAAATACCAAGTCGCTTTTTGTTCGTCATATAACCTGCGGATTTTATACTTTTCAAAAGTGACAAGCGCTTGTTCTGCATTCACTTTCCACCTCCGTAGGGCGAATATTCGATTTGATGAAAGGTATTTCCTTGAGCACTTCCTGATTGATCCGCCTGCCGATCTGCCAGTACAACATCGTCATCGTGGCGTTGACCGTCACGGCGACCTGCTGGCGGCTTTGTTCGATCAGCGTTTTGATTTCGCCGACCAGGCTCTCAAGCGGCTTCAATGCGGACTTACTCACTTTTCATCTCCATCGGGCGGACCATGGACTCGATGAAGGCGATCTCGTCCTTGGTTAGTCCGTAACGCTTGTAGAGTTTCTCGTCGGTCCACTCGCGAGTGAGGGGGATGTCGGGGACGAATGCATATACGTCCTTAGCAGCATCTTGTGTTGCCTTACGCAACGAAACTAGAAAACGGACAAAGCGCGTTCGTAGAAATATCGCATAGCGCTCGGCCTTCTCTTTACTGTCAAATCGGCCCGCGAGCAAGTAAGTCTCCGAGCACGCCTCTCCTGGGCCTGATATAATGGGTCTGCTCAGGAACATTGTCTCTATCGCAGCGCTCGTGCCTTGAACTCGCGTCGTCAAGACTTTCCAGTCATCAATCCATTCCGGATTCTTCAGTATCTCTGCTCGATCCACCCAAGAGACTTTCTGAGACCCGTACAACTTGACCGGGTTGCTCAACTCCTCGGACGATTTGGCGCCGTGGAAGTTTGTGGGAAAGCCAAAGGGCTTTCTGCTGGACACCCGCTTTTCCAGTGTAGGCTCGGGTCGGCCACCAACGCGGTAGGCGCGGACCTTATCGAGAATGGAGACAGCTTCGTTCCGGCGCACCAGTACGTCGTAAGCGTCCAAACGTCGCTTCATCGGCAGGCCGAGCGGTTCGCCGTCCCACATCGTCTGCACTGAACAGGGTCCATTGTAGTCGCGGTCCCAGAGGAAGTATGAGACACCTCCTCGGATCTTTACACCAGGGAAGCCATCGTAGAGTTTCGGGTAGTCCACGAGGCAGGATATGCGGTGGTCATGGAGCATCGCATCACGGAAATCGTCCAGTCCTTTACCACCGGCAAACCATCGGGAAGGGATGATCATGGTGAGGTAGCGGGGGGTTAGTTTTTTTGCCTGCTCAACGAATTGATGATAAATCGGTCGGGCGCTTTCTCCAAACCCGCCGTCGCTCAACTGATATGGCGGATTGCCGATGATTACATCGAATTTCATCTTGAAAATCTCCTCTGGTTTGTCGGTATGAATGAAGGCATAGGCATGGCTTTCCAGTTCGCCGCCGCGCTCGTAATTTCCCTCGTTGGCGCCGCAGTACACGCAACGGCCATCCTTCCAGGCGTGTTCCACGCGCCCGAAGCGGATATTGCCGTCAGGGTTGTCGAAGGACTCGCAAACGGAATACTTCCCGTTGGCCGTCTTGGAGCAGTACACGGACCGGCGCGCAAGCAGGGCGGTCAAGTCGGTGATGGCGAGCCCGTAGAGCTGGTTCTTGAAGATGTGGTTCATCCGCTGCTGGCGGTCGGGGATTTGCTTCTCCAACCCTTTGTCGAGGCGTTTGGCGATTTCGCGCAGGAAAACGCCTGACTTGCAGCCGGGATCGAGAAACGCAGCCTTTTTGTCGCTCCAGAGTTCCGGCGGCAGCAGATCAAGAATCCGGTTCACAAGTTGCGGCGGGGTAAAGACCTCGTCGCTGCTGAGGTTGGCGATACAGGTGAGCACGTCGGGGTTATAGCTACTGCCGGTCAACATCGGCTACCTCCAGGAAGTGGGTCAGCGGGTATTCCTTTTCCGGCGTGGGGAGGAACACATCCTCGCCAAGATCGGAGAAGAGCGGCAGTTCCTTCATCGCAGCGTTTTCCAGCAACCCGTGGAACGTGAAGTCCCGCCGCTTCAACATGCTTCCGTTCACGGGTGACCATTCGGAAAAGACGATGTAGCCGAGTTTCTCGCCTACTGTCTTGAGCGTCAAGGCGTCGCCCCAGATAATGTTCCGCTCCAGAATATAGCGGACAGATTCGCGGCAGTTATCGTTGGTCTTGTTCTTGAACAATCGCAAATAGCTCAGATCGAATATCCCGAAAAGCCGGTGGCGGCACTGCTGGACGTTATCTTCGAGAATGTCTATTCCGTAGATGGATGACACGGCCAGGATGGAATAGCGCTCAAAATCGAGTTGGCTTTTGCCGTAGCGGGCTTCGACCACGCGGAGCTTGCGTGCGAGGATTTCCGTCAGGAAGTTGCCCGTGCCGCAGGCGGGTTCGAGGAAGCGCGAGTCAATCCGTTCGGTCTCGGACTTCACCAAGTCCAGCATGGCGTTGACCTCTCGTTTTCCGGTCAACACCTCGCCGTGGTCGGCAACTCGTTTTTTCGATTTTACCTGTTCTTCCATTGATTACTTATCTTTCTTCCGGGGCTAACTACACGATCACCGGGCGCGGTAACGCTACGGTGAATTGAAAGGTTGTACAATTCATCACTTCCAGCAATGTGACGATAAGAAGGCATCAATACCTTCTGAACCTACGATGGCTATGGTACGGGCATATTCGAGCTCCAAGAGATCACCAAGAGTGTGTCTTAAGTAAGGTTCTTCCTTTGATACTTGCCGATCTATTCCGTGTTTTAAGCCGGGTGAAACGTGGTATTGAAGCCACAGCCACGGTTTGTCAACGACATCGTTGGAACCGAGCGCCACCTGCCCGGTAGTGACGTCCGATGCAATGTCTATGTCTGTTGCCCATATCTTAGCGGTGGTAAATATCACAGGGATAAAATTTATAGGACAATTCTCGGGCAAGTAACGTTGATTCTTCGACAAGCACTCGATAAGCCCGTTTACGCCTCGAATGACCTGAGTCGCCGCTTCTTCGATCGCACCGCGACCCGTGCTGATGGCATCGCCTTTGGCGCCTCCCTTTACCTCAACTGGCACATGGTAAATACTTTCATCTCCGTCCAGACGGCTGAGACTGGCCGTCAAAGAATTCCCCTCTCTCCTTATAGATTCAAATAAAATGTCTTTCGGCACACCACCACGTCGCACATAAGGTGCGCGCGTGAACAACCAGTCGTGAAGAGCCGGGTTAGCCCGCTTACATTCCGCCACAAGGTATCGGAAATATCCATTGTCGGTTCCTCTCCGGTTACTCAGTACAAAGTCGATTCGCGTATGATAGCTTTGCACCTCAACAGGAAATTCAGCCGCCTCGAATACCCACGGCGAACGCGTCTCATCCTCCAATTCTTGGGCCCGTCTAATGACTGCGTACTGAAAGGGGTAGCCCTGTCGGTTAAGGGCTTCTGCAAAAATCTTTTTTTGGTTTATCTCAATCCGCTGTCCGGTTTCGTTCATTTCTTCTCCCATGTAGTGCACCCTTAAAAATAATGTCCAGCCTGGGATGCATTCAAGCCTAACGGCAAGCTTACCGCCGCCAAAGGGTTTTCGTGGTGAATATAGGCAATAGCATCAAGAAATTGGCGACGGGCTGTAGGTATGCAGTAGTACTACCAACGGATAATTTCGTCAAGAATCTGTTTGAATCTGTTTCAATGATGTCCCAATATCTTCTTGACGCGAAAGACCGCTTTCCGTATCCTCAAACCCACGCGAAGGCAACTTCTTCCGCTATCCGTGATCGGTGGCGTTTCATTTGCCGTGCAAGCGAGGTCTCCGCCCCCCCTTTCAATGAGGAGAAATCATGGAACGGCTCCGAGTGTCATCCCCGCAGTATTTCGTCCGGCCCATCGCCAACTTCGAGGCGTTCCAGGCCCAGGTGCAGGGCTTGGTCGATACGGCCGCCGACTACAAGTGCCGCTTGATCGTCTTCCCGGAGTACTTCACGCTCCAGTTCCTGACGCCCGGGGATCCGCCCCATTGGGTGAAAAGCAACAGGTGCTGGATAAAGCAGCCGGAAATTGTAATTGCGTGGGGGAATTGTAGTTTTGCGCGTTATCAGGGTTCCTCCTAAGAGCTTGCGAAAAAGACCGATGCGGTATAATAAGTAATGTCGAAGATACTTTCTGCCATAATTGAGGTGAATGCATGATAAAGATTGCCCCTTCCATTCTTTCCGCCGATTTTGGCCGCCTGGCCGAGGAGATTGCCGCCGTGGAAAAGGCAGGCGCCGACCTGATACACATCGATGTCATGGACGGGCATTTCGTTCCCAATATCACCATAGGCCCCGGTGTGGTGGCGGCCCTCCGAAAGACGACCCGCCTCCCCTTCGATGTACATCTGATGATTGAAAATCCCGATGCTTATTTGGAGGCATTTGTGAAGGCGGGCAGCGATATGCTTACCGTCCATGTCGAAGCCACGCACCATCTCCACCGCACGCTTGCCAGGATCAGGGAATTGGGCGTCAAGGCAGGTGTTTCCCTGAACCCTGCGACCCCGCTCGTGCAGGTGGAAGAAATCCTGCCCCTGCTCGATCAGTTGCTTATCATGACTGTTAATCCCGGTTTTGGCGGTCAGAAATTTATCGAGAGCATGCTGCCGAAAATCCGCAAAGCCAGACAATTGATCAATGCGGCGGCGCCACAGGCACTGATAGAGGTGGACGGAGGAGTCGGCTTGGACAATATGGCTGCGGTAGCGGAGGCCGGAGCTGATATCATGGTTGCAGGCCAAGCCGTGTTCGGGCAGCCGGAATATGGAGCGACCATTGCCGGGATGCGAACAATTCTGGACAAACGGGGGACTTGCCATGTCTGATGACTTCAACTTTATCGTTGGTGGGGAAGCTGGTCAGGGAGTGCAATCGCTGGGCTTTCTGCTGGCGAAGGTCTTTGTCCGCGGGGGCTATCACGTCTTTGCCGATCAGGACTACGAGTCCCGCGTGCGGGGCGGTCATAACTTTTTTCGCGTGCGGGTAAAGAAAGGCGAGGTATGCGCGATCAGCGAAACAGTGGATATGCTGATTGCCCTCAACGATGAAACCATCGAACGGCACCGCGGCGAACTTTCCGCCAAGGGTACGGCTATCTTTAATAATGAAAAAAGCACCTTCGGCGGGGACAAACGGTTTTTCGGCCTGCCTCTCGAAAAACTGGCCAAAGAAAATGTCGGCAACATTGTCATGAGCAATACCGTAGCCTTAGGCGCGGCCCTGGCGCTGGTGGATTACCCCTTTGATAACATTGCCAAGGTCATCACCGAATTTTTCAGCAACGCTAAAGTGGCTCTTGATAACGTTGCGGCAGCCAAAGCGGGCTACGATTATATCATCTCCCAACGTCGGGATGATTTCCCGCAAAGCTTGGCGCCGCTGGCTGAGGCGAAGCGGATGCTGATTAACGGCAATGAAGCGTTGGCGCTGGGGGCGCTCGCTGCCGGCTGCAAGTTTATGTCTGCCTACCCCATGACGCCGGCAACTTCCATCATGCAGTATTTAGCCGCACAGGAAAAGAATTTCGGCCTGGTTATGGTACACGTCGAAGATGAGATCGCCGCCGTCAACATGGCCATCGGTGCATCCTATGCCGGTGTGCGGTCCATGACCGCCACCTCGGGCAGCGGCTTCTGCCTCATGGTTGAGGGCCTGGGACTTGCGGGAATAACCGAGACGCCCCTGGTCATCGTCAATGCCCAGCGTCCCGGTCCCGCCTGCGGCCTCCCCACCCGGACGGAACAGGGTGATCTGCAATTCGTCCTGCACGCGCACCACGGCGAGTTCCCCAGGGCGGTGCTGGCGCCTGCGACAGCGGCATCCGCCTTCTGGACTGCTGTCAAGGCATTCAACTGGGCTGACAAATACCAGTTGCCCGTAGTAATTTTAACGGATCACCACCTGGCCAGTTCCTATTACACGGTGGAGCCCTTTGATCTGACTGGTGTAACCATTGATCGCGGGTTGCTTTATGCCGGGGAAGAATCGGCCGGGGCCTACCAACGCCACGCGCTAACGAAGTCCGGTGTCTCGCCCCGCGCTTTTCCCGGCCTTAGCAAGGCCCTGGTGGTGACAGACTCTGATGAGCATGATGAATGGGGCCATCTTACCGAGGATGCCAACATGAGAACGGAACAGGTGCGCAAAAGGATGCGCAAGCTTGTCAGCCTCCATCAGGATATCGCGCCTCCCCTACGGTACGGCCCTGAAGGGGCGGAGATCACCCTGGTCGGCTGGGGCAGCACCTACGGCGCGCTCCATGAAGCCGTTAGTATCCTGCAAAAGGAAGGAGCCAGCATCAACATGATCCATCTCGAAGATCTCTGGCCCTTTCCGACAGAGCCGGTTTTAGATACCTTGAGCCGGGTGAAAAAGAGTATCTGCATCGAAAGCAACGCCACCGGCCAGTTGGCCCGTCTCATCCGGACCGAGACCGGCCTGAAGCCGAACTGCGATATTCTGAGATACGATGGACGTCCCATCACACCGGCTTATATAGCCGCGGCGGTGAGAAAGGAGTGTCGCTGATGGTTGAAATAGCTGATTACGCTGGTCTGGAGCCGGCATGGTGCCCAGGGTGCGGCAACTTCAGCATCCTGAAGGCGCTGAATAAAGCGCTGGTTGAGCTTGACTTGGAGCCCCATCAGATATTGATGGTCTCAGGAATTGGCCAGGCGGCAAAGTTGCCGCACTACACGAGGGGTAATGTCTTCAATTCTCTTCATGGCCGGGCTTTGTCACCTGCCATCGGCGCCAAGATCGCCAATCAGGAACTGACCGTCATCGCCATCGGCGGCGACGGCGACGGCTACGGCGAGGGGGGAAATCACTTTATGCATAGCGCCCGCCGCAATCATGACATTACCTACCTGGTTCATAATAATCAGGTTTATGGTTTGACTAAAGGACAGGCCTCACCGACCAGCGATGCCGGCACCATCACCAAGACAACGCCGGAAGGATCGGCTAATCCGCTTAATCCGCTCTTGTTGGCGATTGTCTGCGGCGCCACCTTTGTTGCACGGGGTTTTTCCGGTGATCCCGGTCACCTGACAGACTTGATCAAGGCAGCCATCAACCACCGCGGCTTTTCGCTGATTGACATCTTGCAGCCCTGTGTTTCCTTTAACCATAAAAATACCTTTGCCTGGTATCGCGAACGCGCCTACAAACTGACAGAGGCTGGAGGTTATCAACAGGACGATAAGAACGCCGCCATGATAAAAGCCCAGGAATGGGGCGAGAAAATTCCCCTGGGCATCATCTATCGTGCCGAACAGCCGACCTTTGAAGGCCGCCTGCTGGCGCATGGTAATCAGGCGCTGGTGCGGCAGTCTATCGATCCCGGCCGCGTCCGGGAGCTGCTGAATGAATTTACATGATCCTGACAAGCATCGAAGAGATGGCGGCGCGCTACCCGCAAAAGATCGCCATCCAAATGGAGATCGGCGGCCACTACGAACGTCACACCTACGAGGAACTGCTTGTAAGGATTGCCGGAACGGCATCCGCCCTTGCCGCGCTGGGGATTGAGCCGGGCGACCGCGTTATTCTCCTGGCCGAAAATCGCCCCGAATGGATAGTCGCTTACCTCTCGGTAGTTTCCCTGGGGGCGGTTATCGTACCGCTGGACGCCCAAATCACAGTTAAGGAAGCGGAACTCCTGCTCGCAAATTCCGGCGCCAAGGCAGCCTTCGTCTCCCTTGCCACAAAAAAATTGATCCCCCTTGATTCTACAGTCAAGGTTATCTTTTTTGATCCCGATGAAGGCCTCTTTTTTCCCGAATTGCTCCTGGCCCATCCCGATGCTAAACTTCCGGCAACTCCGTCAGGTGATGCCCCGGCGGCTCTCCTCTACACCTCAGGCACGACGGGTGATCCCAAAGGCGTTATGCTTTCCCATGGCAATCTCGCCTCCAATGCGGCCAGTCTTACTGAACTAGACATTCTGGGACCGTCGGACAATATGCTCTGCCTGCTGCCGCTGCATCACACCTATCCGGCGCTGGCCTGCATGCTCCTGCCTTTAGGGACGGGAACGACCATCACAATTTTGAACAGTTTGAAAGGACCGGACATCACCGCCTGCATGCAAGAGACGGGAGTAAGCATCATGCTGGGGGTCCCCCAGCTTTTCAGCGGTTTGCGCCGGGCAATTTTTGATGAAATCGACAAAAAGCCCTCCCCCCTCCGCTCAACCATCAAGGCTCTCCTGACCTTGAACGCCTTCCTCAGAAAGACCGTCAACATCAACCTCGGTAAATCCATCTTCGGCAAGGTGCATGAGCGGTTCGGAACAGCGTTGCGGATCTTCGTAAGCGGCGGCGCCCGGCTCGATCCCGATATCTACACCGATATGTTCAACCTGGGGTTTACCGTTATCGAGGGTTACGGTTTGACGGAGACCTCTCCTGTCTGCACTTTCAATCCCCTTACAAAGCCGAAAGCCGGATCCATCGGAATTCCCATCCCCGGCGTCGAGATCAAGATTGTCAACCCGGACAAAAACGGTCAGGGAGAGATCGCCGTGCGCGGTCCCAACATTATGCTCGGTTATTACAATAAGCCGCAGGAAACAGCGGAGATACTCAAAGAAGGGTGGTTTTACACCGGCGATCTTGGCTACCGCGACCAAGATGGCTATTTCTTCATTACGGGCAGATCAAAGGAAATAATCGTGCTGCCAAATGGAAAGAACATTTTTCCCGAGGAGCTGGAGAAATATTACATGCAGGCGCCCGCCATCAAAGAGCTTTGCCTGCTGCAGACCCGCCGTGGTCTTGAGGCGGCCGTCGTGCCGGATTTTGATTATCTCCGCAAAATGCGTCTGGCAAATTCGCGGGACGTCATAAACTTCGCCCTGGCGGACTTGGCCAGAAACCTGCCTCCCTACAAGCGCATCAACGGCTTTAAGGTAATTTCGGAATCGCTGCCCGTAACCCGTCTGGGGAAACTGAAACGAAAACTCGTGGCGAGCCTTTATCGGGAAAGTGAGGAACAGACGGAGAAACAGCCGACCGAGCCGGATTTATCACTGCTTACCACACCTGTCGCCCAAAAATTCCTTGCCTGTCTCGCCCCCTTCTCTGCCCAAAAGGAGATCGCCCCCGACGACAACCTGGAAATCGACCTGGGGCTTGATTCGCTGGCCCGCGTCGAACTCATTGTCAGCCTTGAAAAATCCTTCGGAATCAGCCTGCCCGACACCTTCGGCTCCGAACTCTTTACTGTCAGGGATGTAGTGTTGCGTCTCGACGCGCTCTTGTCGTCAGGCCAGGTGACATCCGCAGGGCAGGTAAGGATGTCCTGGGGAGATATCCTCCGGCAGAAGCCGGACGAGGAGATGGAGGCAAAGCTTGCGTTCGATGCCGGTCTGCCCGCCATGGCCTTTCGGTATCTGCTCAAAGGTCTTCTGAAGCTGACCTTCTTCGCCTACAACCGCCTCTCCGTCCAGGGTCTGGATAACCTTCCCGACGACGGGCCTTTTGTTCTGGCGCCAAACCACCTGAGCCTGATCGACGGCCCCGTCATTGTGGCCGCCCTGCCCTGGCGTGTCGCCTCCCGAACCTTCAGCTTGGGGACAACCGATTATTTCGGGGGGCCTTTCATGTCCGGCATCGCGAAACTAATTCAGGTAATCCCCGTGGACATGGAAGCCAAGCTCCAGGGAGCCCTCCAGTTATCCGCACAGGTGCTGCGAAAAGGCAATATCCTCTGCGTCTTCCCTGAGGGTGGCCGGTCGCGTGATGGCAAGATCAAAGAATTCAAGAAAGGCGTAGGCATCATTGCACGGGAGCTGAACATCCCTCTTGTGCCCGTAGCGATCAAAGGCGCCTACGAGGCCTTTGCCATCGGCTACAACTTCCCGCGGCCCGCAAAGATTACGGTCACGATTGGCAAGCCTTTCCTGCCGGACAACCTGGATTACGAGGGCATCGCCAAAAAACTCCAACAGGAAGTGGCGAAACTACAGTGAGACATGCGGCAGGCAGACTCCTGTGAAAAAGCGTTCCAGCATCAGTTGGGGATCACGGCCGGTGGAGCGCAAAGCGAGGTCCATGCCAGCAAGACTCTCCAGATGGTTGACAAGCTCCTCATAGGGAAAAGGAGCGGCAGATTTTAGAATGCGGTAGATGATATAGGGGTGCTGCCCGGCCAGGATGCCTGGCCCTTCCCTTTCCTTACCGCCCCAGGCCTTAATGGTGGGGTAAACACTCGCCTGAAAGCGGCTGAAATCCATATTCGCGTTGTATGACTTCAACTTCCCCGACTTTAAAAGCAGCTTGGCATAAAGGAGCAGACGAATCTCCCTGGTAAGCATCTTCATGATGACCAGGTGATGCACACCCTGCCTGAGGAGATCCTTAAGAACAAGCAGCGCCCTGGGCAACCGCTTCTCCACCAGGGCCGCCGTCAGTTCAAAGACCGAATCTTCTTTAGTTTTTCCAACAACCGCCGCCACATCCGCTGCGTCGATCGTCGTTGCCGCACCGGTATAAACCGCAAGCATTTCCAGGGCTAACATGGAGTCCCGAAGGGAAAAACCCGTCTTGCCGCCGATAGCCTCCCAGGCCGCAGCGGTCATTTTTTTCCCCTTTTGGGCCAAAAATTCCTGCGCCACCTCCAAAAGCAGAACCTTTTGCTTGGCTTCATTCTTGGCTGGGGTAAAGTAAAGCACCTTGCCCAAGGCTGATATCTGCTTAAAAAGCTGTTTTCTCTTGTCCACGGCCGCCGCCGTTAATATGAGGTGATTACCTTCCGGCAACCCTCCAGCCAGAACCTTGCTCAGCCCTTCGAGATCATCGCCGGCGGACTTTGCCTCCAACCCCTCGGCAACACAGAACTCAAGCATCTGCGGCAGCCACTTCTCCCGATCATCGCCGCCATCATCCTCCACCGCCTTACGCCACTCCTCAGAGGAAATCCTTTTCCACCCATCATCGCGTAAGTCGGCGAGCTGCCAGCCTGTGAGCTTGAGAAGTTGTAGAAAATCGTTCGCCGCCTGACGTGGGTTGTTTTCCTCCCGTTCACGGATGCGCTGGATCAAAGCAGGCAAGTTCTTTTTGGATTGGAAAAGGGTGGTATTACGGACGACAACAATCTTGCGGCCTGGCAGCAGCGGCACACTGAGGAGAGACAGGCAGAGGGCATCCATATTTTCCTGCCCGCCCTCTATGTAAAAAAGATTAAGTTCCCGATCCGCCGGAGGCAGGATGAGGTCAATGATCCTTTTCAGGGCATCCTGAACGAGATATTCTTCTTCCCCGTAAAGCAGATAGCAGGGAGCGACATTACCCTGCTGGAGAGCGTTTAAAGTATTCGACAGGGTTTCGGTACTATCGCCCGGTTGATTTTCCATCAGCTGCGCACATGTTTTTCCGCAATGTCAGACGATAACGTATTTTTTAATATAAGTTACAACCTCTTCAGGATCGTCGATAATGGTAAAAATCGCCATATCGCTTGCCGATATTTTGCTGTCCCGCAGCATTGTTTCCCTAATCCAACTGACCAAACCGCTCCAGAATTCAGTGCCCATCAGGATAACGGGAAAGCTTTTAATGCGCCTGGTCTGGATCAGGGTGAGCGCCTCGAACAGTTCGTCCATAGTGCCGAAACCGCCTGGCATGACGATATAGGCCATGGAACACTTGACAAACATGACCTTGCGCACAAAGAAATATTTGTAATCAAAGCTGATGTTGGCATAGTTATTAGGCTTCTGCTCAAAAGGGAGCTGAATATTCAAGCCCACGGATTTGCCGCCGGCCTCCGCAGCGCCCCGGTTGCCGGCCTCCATGATGCCTGGTCCACCGCCGGTGATGACGGTGAATCCCTCTTCGGCAAGCCGATGGGCTACATATTCCGCCTTCTTGTAATAAGGGTCATCCGGTTTGACACGGGCCGAACCAAAAATAGAAACGGCGCTGCCCAGTTCGGAAAGGGAATCAATTCCTTCTACGAACTCAGCCATGATACGAAAAATGCGCCACGACTCTTTGACGGACAGAGCATCTACCAAATATTGCTTTTCACCCAAAATCATCACCTCGCTGATACACTCCCGGAAACGACAACATCAGTCCGGGGAAGCGACTAAAAAGTTCTTCTTCTCTGGACCTTGGCGAGTCTGCGCCGCGCCTCAATCGCTTTGCGCTTTTTCTTCACCGAAGGTTTTTCATAAGCCCGCCGCACCTTCAGTTCCTTGAAGATGCCGCTTTTCGACAATTTATTTTTCAAGATCTTTAAGGCTTTTTCGACGTCATTATCAAACACTTTTACTTCCAAATCAATTACTCCTTTCTTGTTTTTTAGTAAGTTAGAAATTGCTTCCCTGTGGAAAGCAATTTCGTTAACGCACCCATACCCCTCAAGGGGGTACTGAAAAAAGTCCCGTTTACCGGAACGAGAAAATCTCTCGCAGCATTCAGGGCACAAAAAAAGGGCAGTACAGCCGTCTTACCCTGAAAACGAGCCGTATCCTACCCTTGCTATAACAAATATGTTAAATCACGCTCCTAACTTGGCGATAACTCGCTCCAAAACTCCCAGGAAGAGTTCATTTTCTCTTTTACTTCCAACTGTTACCCGCATGCAATTTTTTAGATGGCCGACGGCAGGGAAGTTTTTAACCATGATGCCCTGAGTACACAGCGCTGCATATACTTGGTTCGTATTAAAAAGGCAACTAAAAAATATAAAATTAGCATCGGAAGGGTATGGCCGGATACCTGGTATTTGCTCCATGGCTTGAAACAGTTGTTCTCTTTCCTTCACAATCTCCGCCGCCTGCAATAAAAATGTATCTTCGTGGTCCAGGTAAAAACCGGCGGCCGTTTGGGATAATGAATTGATATTGTAGGGGAGCCTTACCTTATTAAGCTCATGCACCAAAGAGGCGGCGCCAATCAGAAAACCGATGCGCAGCGCCGCCAAACCGATCTTCGACAGGGTTTTCAGGATAACCAGATGCTCATACCTGCTGAGCAGGGGTAAAAAACTACGACCGGAAAAGTTGCCATATGCCTCATCCACCACAACCAACCCCGGCGCTTTCGCCAACAATGTTTCCATCTTTTCCTGGGAAAAACAGTTACCCGTCGGGTTATTGGGATAACTCAGAAAGACCAGGGCGGGCTGATGTGTTTCCAACAGTTCCAGCATGGTTGTTAAGTCAAGGTCAAATCCCTCATCAAGCGGAGCTTCCAAAACTTTATGCCCGCTGTTTAAAGCACTTATGCGGTACATGACAAAGGTGGGGACCGGCGTCAGGATACAGGAAGCCGTCAGGGCGGTGCAAAGTATCTGAATCAGCTCATCAGAACCGTTACCGACCATGATCATGTCTGGGGAAATGCCGTATTTTTTGGCAAAACCGGCACGCAGCGCCGGAGAGCCGGGAGCGGGATAACGATTTAACGCAAGACGACCAAGGGCCGCCATGAATTCAGTATGGAGCTGCTCGGGGAGGGGAAAGGGGTTTTCATTGGCATCCAGCCTGATCGGCGCGATGGACGGACCGGCGGCATAGGCTTGCTGGCCCCGGACCTCGCTCTTGATCAATTCAAACAGATGCGTCTGCAATTTGCCTTTTTCTTTAACTGATGCCACTATCCGCTTCCGCTTCTTCCGTCAGAAATTCATTATATTCGCTCAATGACATAAGATCATCCAACTCTTCGAGATATTCCATCTCCACAACGATCATCCACCCTGTTTCATGGGGATCGCTGTTGACAACGCCAACATCATCTACAAGATCTTCATTAACACTCACCACCTCGCCGCTTACGGGACTGATCAAATCAGTAACCCCCTTGGCGATGGTCTCGATAGTGCCGAAAGGTTCATCCCTTTCCAGGTAAGCCTCAACCTCCGGCAATTCGATGGAAAGAGCCTCCCCTAACTTGTCCTGGGCAGCATCGGTGATGCCGATAGTGGCAATGTGACCATCGACGTTTACCCAAACGTGTTCGCGACTGTACAATAGATCATCAAGAAATATTTTCATAGATTCAACTTCCCGTATTTTCTAATATTTTACTATTTTTCATAATATGGTCAATTCTTTTGGCGCCTTAGTTAAAATCTCGCAATCCTTCTCCCGCACCAACACGGTATCCTCAATCCTGATCCCCCATTGGCCGGGCAGGTAAACGCCCGGTTCGATATTCACCACCATCCCCGCTTCCAGTAGCATCTGCGTCGTAGCGGCTAACCGGGGCGGCTCATGCACATCCAGACCTACACCATGCCCAGTTGTGTGAACAAAAAACCTTCCCAACCCGGCTGCCTCAATGCAGTCCCTGGCAATCCTGTCGATCTCGGCGCAAGACACTCCCGCTTGGACCGCCCCTAGCGCACGATCATGGGCCTCCTTGACAACTTCATAGGCATCTGCGAAGGCCGGTGAAGCCTGCCCCAGCACGAAAGTACAGGTTTCGTCGGAATGGTAACCATCCAGAACGAGGCCATAATCAACGACCAGGGCGTCTCCCGCAGCTAATTTTCTCACTCCGGGCGTGGCATGCGGCAACGCCGAGTTTTCACCTGCCGCTACGATTGTGGGAAACGATATGCCGGCGGCACCATTGCGTCTCATACGATATTCCAACTCCAGGGCAACATCGCTCTCCCTGAGGCCGGGTCGAATGTCCTCCAGCATCTCAACGAGGGACCGGGAAGCCAAGGCCGCCGCCGCACGCAACCGACTGATTTCCAACTCGTCCTTGACAGCCCGGATGCTTACCAGCTCACTTGCCAACGGGCGCAGACGAAGGGAAGGCAGCTTCGACGCAAGCTTACCGTAAGTTTCAAAACTAATCGCCGCCGACTCGAAGCCAACTGTGGCGAGGGCCCTGTCCAACAGGATATCCGCAATCCCTGCCACTTTCTCGTGGTATTGGTAAACAGCATCTGCGCTGCCAACCTCTTCCCCCGCTTGGGTGGTATAACGTCCATCTACCAGCAAAAGCGACCGGCCGCGCTCGAGTAAAAAAGCTCCGTCACTGCCGGTAAATCCCGTCAGATAGCGGATATTGTTCATATCGAGAAAGAGCAGCGCTTCCAAGTCTTCCGCCAATAATGACTGGCGGATCCGGGCAAGGCGCTCCGGAAACCGTGCGGCCTCAGGCGGCATGGTTTCTCATCCTGCCAATATTCTGCAGCCAGCGATTCAGTTCCCCGATGATGGCTTCCTGCACGTGCAATAGCTTTTCATCCTCACTTGGGGGAACGCTTTCACCAGTAATTTGCCGCAGGAGGACCAACGCCCGCTGATTATTCCGGTCCTTCCTGACAATCCCCTCAAGAATGTCCCTCGCCATCTCCCGGTGCCCCTGTCTCAAGTAAAGTTCCGCCATAGTTACCGTTTGCAGAACCGGCATCTTTTGTTGAAACTCCTCCTGCTCTTCCGGAGCATCGGGCTGTTCCTGACCCGCAGCCGCCAGGACAACGAGCTGCTCTTCCACATCCTTGGCCATCGCCGTATGGGGGTTCAGAGCCACAAATTTCCGGTAGAAAGAGACCGCCTCCCCGTTAAGTCCCGAACGCTGGCAAACATCACCCATCCGGGCATAAATAAGCGACATGCCCAGGATTTCCTCGTCCACCTGCTGCAGCAGTTGTTTTACCTTGTTCAATTTCCCCAAACGCGTCCAGGCTTGGCAGAGGATCGCCCGCGACTCGGCATCAGCAGGAAACCTGTCCAGCCACTGCAAGGCAAAGTCCTGCGCCTCTTGATAACATTCCCTGGCCAACAGAGACTCTGCATTGGCCATAAATAATTCCTTTTCGTGGCGCTCATCTGCATTCATAATTTCATTAAGCAGTAACTTACGCAGGACGCTCTCTAGAATCGAGCAACTTCAGAAAGCGGCCGAACGCTAACACAGCATTTTGGAGCGTGTCAAGAAACATTTCGGAGAGATTTTGGAGAAGCTAAGTAACAAGATGTTAGTGCCAGACAAGCTTAAAATGCTCTTGCATTTTTTTAAAAAACCTGTTTAGAGTCGCGCCGTCCATCAAATGTGGTGAGTGAAGTCATAATAATTGGAGGAACATTATAATGAAGCGGCCCGCTTGCCTGGGGAAACTAGTCCCTGGATTTATTATTCTCCTCTTTCTCAGTACGATGTCCTCACCGGCTTGCGCCGACAATGGCAAAGAATGCGTCGATATTGCCAAAGATAAAATCACCAGCACTTTGAAAAAAATGAACGCCCCGACGGCTGAAATAGTTGCCGTCAAGAAAAGTCCTCTCGACGGTATTTGCGAAATACGGGTCAATATCAAGGGCTCAGCGGTTGTTTTTTATGCCGACCCTGCCTTCAATCACGTGATAATCGGGAACATGCATGACACAAGGACCATGGCCAATCTCACTGCGGCAAGTGTTCTGGAGCTACAGGATCAAAAAAGGATTGATCTAGCCAAAATTACCGTAAATGAGGCAATGGCCATCGGGCAAAAGGGCGCAACCAAAAAAGTTATCGTCTTTAGCGACCCCGACTGACCGCACTGCGGCCGACTTCATCAGGTGATGAAGCAAATTGTCAACAAGCGTAATGATATCGTATTTTACATAGAGTTATTCCCTTTGAGCATGCATAAAGACGCCTACTGGAAGTCTAAGAGCATTCTTTGCAGTAAAAATTCCATAAAATTGCTGGAAGATTGTTACGAGGGCAAAAAAATCGAAAAAACGGAGTGTGCCACGACAGAAGTTGATGAGACGATGAAACTGGCCGGGTCCTTAGGAATCAATGTAACCCCATCCATTATCCTCCCCGACGGCCGGTGGCGCTCGGGTGCGCTGCCAGAAAGTGAACTGTTTGATTTAATCGACGGCAAAAAATAACTGAAAAAAGCGCTCTTTGTCCTGATAGCAAACGATACCCCATATCTTCACGATTTCAAATCAATGGTTTACCATTATTAAGTTTTTCATAAATTCTGATATAAGCAGCGATCATTTTGCCCAAGTCGTATTCCTCCCGTGCCTCCTTCATGATTCTCCTCATTTGCGCTTCTCTTAGTTCCGGCGGGCGCTGGTGGAAGGACAGGCTCTTCTCCAAGGCATAAAGGAGGCCTCCGGCATCATAATCACGAAACAGAAAACCGTTGCCCACATCCTGGGGAGCACCGTCTATTTTCAGCTTTAATTCCCTTATCTTGTCATGATACCCGCCAGTATCGCGATTGGTGGCAGTGGCGCCATAAATGTTTCCCAATTGATCAATCTGGCCGCAGGGCTCGTAAAGCGAGGCCCCGAAGACGTCATGGGCGGCGGCGTAACCTAAAAGCGACAATTCCTCACTAAATGGTTGATAAGTGATTCTTCCCTGCGATGCCAGCGCGATTTCTACCAGGGCGTTTCGATGGAAAGGGCTGTCGCCAACGCCATCGGCCACGATAGCCATTTGTACCTCTGGATGGGCCAGAACAAAAGGCAGCGCCACCTGTTGCAGTATTGCCACGCCTTTCTGAATTGGATCCAGACGCGACGGCCAATAGAAGAAGATGGCGTCGGGATTTGCCCAAAGACCGGTGCGCTGCTGAAAGGCTAGAAGATTGTCTCTTTTGGCGGCCAGGAAATCATCATCGGGGCCGTAATTCTTTGTCAGGTGGGCACAGCGCTCCGGAAAAATCAAGGTCGAGGGAGCGTTGATGATCGACCAGGCGGCGCCGGCATAGAATTTTGCTTTTACCTCTTGCCTAACACTCGCCGGCACAATCTTGCGATCCAGAAAATAGTCGTCAACCACCTCTCTGAGAAAACTGCGCCCCACAAAATTAATGATCGAGGCATTTTTAATGGCTGTCGCCTGACAATCCAGGCAATCATTACCATTGGCTTTTGTCAGGTAAAGGTAATCATTAAGCCCCTGACGATCCACGCCCGTTAGATAGTCGAGAGGCAGGTCGGCAGTAAAAACATTATGTACGGTGTGCAGGACAGGAAAACCTCTCGCCTTGGCGTAAGCGGTAATAACTCCGCCCGCCATCCAATCATGGCTGTGGATTATAACTCCTTCATGACGGGCCCGGATATTCCTGATAATGTTGTTGACGATCTCTTTCTGAAATTCTGCCGCAGTTATCAGGGCATCGCCGGAGTAAGCGCTCAATTTATCGGCAAATAGCGAGGAGCTGACAAGGTGGATATTTTGCGGATCTATGGTGTCGCGCAACTCCCGCCATTGCTGTTCCGTCAAGTTGGCCTCCTTGCGGAAGCGGCTTTTGAGATTGAGCGTGATCAAATGCACGTCAATGCCTCTTTCGGTGAGACCCTCACAAAGCGCCGAAACCACTTCGCCCTGGCCACCCGTCTTCCCGAAGATGTACTTAGCCAAGTCACCCATGCCAGCGGGGAGAAGGCCCGTCTCCGGGCTGATCATCACCACCGCCGTCTTTTCTTTCTTACGGAGAACGGAAAACCGCTTGAGCGCCATCTCCAGATAATCAATTTTCCTTGTTAAAATGTGAGCCGGTTGCGTGATGGAACCGTAGGGATTGAAATATTTATGTAAGTAATTATTTTCTCCCCCATCTTCCCTGAGTAAATAGTAATGGTCCGACGTGGTTAAATATCGCCAATGATCGAGTAGTTCCCCGCCCGTGCGCCTCGCCTCGCCTTCCATATTTTCGATGTTCTGATAGAGTTCATTTATGGCGCCCGACCCCAACCACGCCAAGGAATTGCCCTCTGCCCCAACATCGGAAAGCACGGAAATAATCGGCTTATCTTCTTCATGATAAACGGTATCGCCGGATGTTCTGGCGATCTCTGCAGGCGTTGCCGCCGTTATCTCGATAAAGTCATTCAGCGCGGCGGGCAGGGCACGCCAAAAATTAAAGGCCGGTTTTGCCTTGCCAAATGGGTTGCCCATTAGTTCCAGATCGTAACTGAGCAACAAAACTTTGCCGGGAAAGTGGGCAAGGTGGGAGGCAAAATCCCGGGGAGAGGAAGAACGCATGATCGATCTTTTGGCAAGTTCGGCGCTAAGCCCACGATTACGGGGAATGATGACAAGTCTGCGACCTTGCGCCTGAAAGGCCTCATCCGGCGAAGGGAGACACCTCTTGCAATCATGCTTATTGAGGGGGATATCGCATAGCATGGTCTGGTAGCCCATGTCAGCGACCATTGACCTGATATGTTCGTTGCAGATCAGATCGGTATTCCTGAAAGAGACCGGCGCCACGCCAAAAAAAGAGCGCAGCTTATCCCGGTGCAGCGACACCTGGTCGCGAAATTCCCGCTTTTGGGGGTCGGCAAAGAGGCTTGTCAGGGAATGGTAGTAGGATTCATCCAGACACTCCACCTGCTCCCCTGCCCTGCCGGAAGTGATTAATTCATGCAGCGCCTTGATAACATCCGGGCTATAAAGTTTCGCCAACTCCAGGAAAGTGCCTGACATTCCCAATGAAAATTTGAAGTTCCGGTGTTCAGCGATCAGCTCGGACAGCAACTGGATGGCAGGCAGGTAGCATTCTGCGGCTGCTTTTTGAAAAAGAGTGAGGTTTTTTTCTTCCCAAAAGAACTTGTCCTTGTCGGGATGAAGCCAAAAAGGCTGATGCATTTGAAAATAAAACGCGATAAGGGACATAGGGGTATGGACCTGTCAGTTGAAAATTTCAGCACGCACTGCTTTGCCTGTGTTGCTCAGTTTCGGGGTTCAGTGTATATTCAGCGGCTGACAAAGTCAACAGGGCTGTATTTTAAATCATTATTCGGCAGACCCGAAAATGACAATGGGAATTGATTGCCATGGTACATAACGTGCGGAGCGCTACCGCAAGAAGAGTGCGAAAAAGCGACGCTTTACGCCTGCAGGAGTTACGCGATAAAATTTGCTATCCGCAACATCTGCCGATTTCCGGGCGACAAGATGACATTGTCAAGGCGATCATTGAAAATCAGGTAGTCATTATCACCGGCGAAACTGGCTCCGGCAAGACTACCCAGATTCCCAAGATGTGCCTGACGGCCGGTCGGGGAAAAGATGGCATGATCGGTTGCACTCAACCAAGGCGGGTGGCAGCGATTGCCACGGCCAGCCGTATCGCGGAAGAGCTAGGCGAAACACTCGGGTTTTCCGTGGGCTACAAGATACGTTTTGATCGTACGACTGGACCCCGGCCTCTTATCAAGATTATGACCGACGGCATCCTCCTGATGGAGGCCCAGTCTGACCCCTCCTTGTCTGCCTATGACACCATTATCCTGGATGAGGCGCATGAACGCAGCCTTAATATTGATTTTATCCTGGGTATTCTCCTTACCTTAATCAAGAAAAGAAAAAACCTGAAAGTGATCATCACGTCGGCGACCATTGACAGCGAAAAATTCTCCCTGGCCTTTCATGGCGCGCCGATTATCGACGTTTCCGGCAGCACCTACCCCGTCGATGTCCTTTATTGGCCTGTAGAAAAAGCTGGCAATGATCAGGCCGACTTAAGCGACCCGGAAGCGGCGGCCTGGGCGGTAGATAGATTGCATGGCGGCGGCTACTCGGGAGACATCCTGATTTTTATGGCTACGGAACGCGACATCCGGGAAACATGCGAAATTCTGCAAGGCAAGGTGGGGCGGGCAACCGAGATCCTGCCGCTTTTTGCGCGTTTGCCATGGCCGGAACAACGGCGGGTATTTCAGACCGGAACAGGGTCGCGTATTATCGTAGCCACCAATATCGCCGAAACATCGCTCACCATACCGGGGGTGCGTTGTGTAATTGATACCGGAACGGCTCGCCTGTCGCAATACAATCCACGCCTCCGCACTAACAGCCTGCCAATCCGGGCCATTTCCCGCAGCAGCGCTGAACAGCGCAAAGGAAGGTGCGGCCGGGTGGCTCAGGGGCTTTGCATTCGTCTCTATGAAGAAGATGAGTTCAACCAAAGACCGCTCTTCACCCTGCCGGAGATCATGCGCTCCAACCTGGCCGGAGTAATTTTGCGGATGCTGACCTTGCAACTCGGCGATATTGCCACTTTTCCCTTCATTGATCGGCCGGCTCCCAAAAGTATTCACGACGGGCTGGAAACCCTGCAAGAATTGGGGGCCATCGTGAAGGGAAGGAATGGCCTCTGGGAGCTTACGGATAGAGGGCGCCTGATGGCCAGGATTCCCCTGGATCCCCGTCTGGCCCGTATGATTATCGAAGCCGCCCAAGAAGGCTGTCTGGAACCCATGGTCATTATAACTGCCGCACTCAGCCTGACAGACCCACGTGAAAGGCCGGCGGGCAAGGAAGAGGAGGCGGACCGCAGGCAAGCCCTTTTCCGGGATCGAGCCTCGGACTTTATGACGCTCCTTAACATCTGGAGAGGCTTCCAAAATATTCAGGCATCCCGCAGTTCGCGCAATCAGGTGAAAAAATATTGCCAGGAGCATTTTCTGTCCTACAAAAGGATGTGTGAGTGGCAGGATGTTTATGAACAGATTCAACAAATCCTCAGGGAACAAAATCTCCATGGCAGTGAGAACCTCTCGGTTGATGATTATCAAAACTTCTATGCCGCCATCCATAAATCCGTTTTGAGCGGCTATTTGTGCAACATTGCCTACAAAAAGGAGAAAAATATTTACCAGAGCGCGAAAGGTCGCGAGCTCATACTCTTTCCCGGCTCCAGTCTTTTTAACAAGGCGGGAAACTGGATTGTGGCGGCGGAGATACTGGAAACGTCGCGGGTCTTTGCCCGCATTTGTGCAAATATCGACAGCTCCTGGTTGGAGGCCTTAGGAGGCGCGCTCTGCCGCTTCGCTTATTCCGAGGCTCACTGGGAAAAAAATCGCGGTGAAGTCGTTGCTTCCCTGCAGATAACGCTCTTCGGGCTGGTCATTGTACCACGCCGGACCATATCTTATGGTCATCTCGCCCCGGATGAGGCATGCGCTATCTTTATTCGCGAGGCATTGGTTACGGGTGAAGTAAAACATGCCCTCCCCTTCCTGGAACATAATCTGAAAATTGCCGCACAGATTGCGACCCTGGAAGACAAGATCAGAAAAGCCGATCTCCTTGTGCCCGATGAAGTTATTGCCTGTTTATATGAACAACACTTAAAGGGCGTTTACAATATCGGCACCCTGAAAAAATTGATCAAGGACAGGGGAAGCGACGCGTTCCTCCGGTTTACGGAAAGTGATCTCCTGGCCAACCGTCCCAATCTCGAAGAAATTGCTCTCTACCCGGAAAACTTGAAGTCCGGCAAAGCCTATTTCCCCCTTGTTTACAGTTTTTCTCCGGGTAATAACCAGGACGGTGTCACCGCCAAAATTCCCCTGCACCAAATCTCCCTTTTAGCTGCGGAACGAACGGAATGGCTGATTCCCGGCCTGTTGCAAGAAAAGATTTATTACCTGCTTAAAGGTCTCCCCCGGGAATATCGCAAAAAGCTCCTGCCCTTAAATAACGCCTGCAAAGTGGTGTTTCATGATTTACAGAAACAAGAGGGAACTTTTCTTTCCTCATTGGCAAAATCCATCTCCCGGCATTTCCTTGTGGAAATCCCCGTTACTGCCTGGCCGCTGGAAAGCTTGCCTGAACATCTGCGGATGCGTTTTGCTGTAATGGATGGAAACAACAAAGAAGTATCCACCGGTCGCGACCTTGCGGCTTTACTGAACGACATCAAAATTGAAAATAATTCACCGGCCTTTGAGGAAGCCCGCATCAAGTGGGAGCGGGCGGAAATCACAAATTGGGATTTCGGGGTCCTGCCGGAGTCCATAGAACTTACCGGCAATAACGGGGTATCCGGAGTAGCCTACCCGGCCCTGCTTTCCCACGGGGAAACGGTCCATATCCGTCTTTTTTCCGATAGCGAGGAGGCGTGCAAAAGCCATCGCGAAGGCCTGCGACTGCTTTTTTCACTACATTTCCGCGAAGACTTGAAGCATTTGAAAAAAAATATTTCCCTGGGAGAAGACCTCAAACCCTGGACAAAGTACCTTGGGGGGCCCAAAACGCTGGAAGCACTGGTTTATAGGCGCACTACGAACGAACTTTTTGACCTGAACGTACGCTCCCCGGAAGCTTTTCAGACCCAGGCGGCCAACATTAGACCACGCATCCAGGCGGCGGGGCAGGAAACACGCCAGACTATCTTGCCGGTCATCAAGGCCTATCATGAGACTGTAAACCGTCTAAAATCACTGGAGCATGATAATCTGGCCAACCGGCCGGCTTGCAATTTTCTCGCACGGCAATATGAGGTTATTGCCAGGCTTGCCCCGGAGAATTTTATGGTGGATTATTCGCGGGAAAAGTTGCTGCAATTGCCCAGGTATTTCAGGGCGCTCCTTATCGGCAGCGAAAGAGGGTTAGCGCATTTACAAAAGGCAATGGCAAGGGGCGAGGAAATGCGCTTACTAGAATGCGAACTGCAAGAAACGCTAAAGATGCTTCCGAGTTTTACATCAGAGAAAAAACGCCAGGCTATGGATGATTACTTTTGGATGTTAGAGGAATACCGCGTTTCCCTTTTTGCCCAGGAAATAAAGACGCCCTACCCTGTTTCCAGAAAAAAACTCGCCGCCAAACTTCATGAAATTAAAATATTGGTATGAACAACTGTTTTATGCTGATAAACAATCACGATCATCTTAGACTCCACCGAGGCAAACATGATTCCCTGGCAACTTCTCGATAGCGCGCAGATACCCGGAGAAAGCAGAGCACTTCGCTTATACAAGCGCGCTGCAGAGTTCTCAATCAGGGTGGGTAATGCCGAACTTATGAATAGTCGTATGCATGGATCGGAAAATGCCATGGCAGACTTTGCCTGTGCACGCATCGTCTCCCGCCCCTGTCCCCAAGTCCTGCTCGGTGGGCTGGGGATGGGTTACACCCTGGCTGCAATACTAAAACAACTCGGCACGGGAGGAAAGGTGGTGGTTGCCGAACTGGTGCCGTCCGTAGTGGTATGGAACCGGGGCCTTCTTGCCGCACTTGCCGGCCATCCCCTTGGTGACACACGGGTCAGCGTTCGTGAAGTCGACGTTGCGCAAATTCTCCAGACGGAGCATGGGGCATACGATGCGATACTCCTGGATGTAGATAATGGCCCCGAAGCTCTGACCCGGCATGACAACGACTGCCTTTACACCCATAGCGGCCTGGCAGCAGCCTTTGAGGCACTCCGTCCCGCAGGCGTTTACGCCCTCTGGTCGGCAAGTCCCAATCCAACTTTTACCCGACGGTTGCGCGAGGTAGGGTTCAAAGTTGAAGAGAAACGTGTCCGGGCGCTAGGTAACCGAGGGGGCGGATACAACACGATTTGGCTCGCCGTGCGAGGCGCCTGACAATAAAATGATGCCTGATAATGGGAAAACTATGTTTTTACGATTGCCGAAGTTAATCGAGTCTGATCCGCGCGCGCCACAGTTGCTCCATAACCTGGTCACACACACCCGTCTGCTGTGGCGGGATAGTGAGATAGCGATACCGGTAGCGTCTTTGACCATGGAACTAGCGGAGGGCCTGCGGAACACATACAGCGCCGGGCGGGTGCTGCGAAGCCTTGAACACGCGGAACGTGCGCTTGCTGCGGAAGAGCGTGGCCTGCGGATGGCGGATCGCCAGAGCGGCGTGCCACGCGGTGTTCGAGTCTCACGGCTGCTTCTCCTTGCTGATGATGGCGCCGAACGCTTCTACCGGCAGGTTGATGCGCTGCTGCATCGTTATGGGCCGCGTATTCTGGCGGTAATGATCGAAATAGATGAACGTGGGTTAGGGGAGCTGCTTTTCGGATCAAACAGCGTCGCCCGCCTGTTGATGCTGGAGCACAAACAGGCGGTAGGCGCTGTCCTTCTGGCGATGGCCGGTCAATGGGAGGATGGCAAAAGCAAATAATTAATTAGTGCTAAGTTTACGAGGGTAGGCCATAGCTTCTATCGTAGTTGTATAAACTGTGCCAACAAACCCGTATGTCCACGACTCTTTAATTTTGACATCGGTAATATAATCGCTGCCGGCCTGCCCACGCAAAATCTGATAAGCGCGCGTTTGACGGTCATTAATATTAATAGGAATAAATAATAACAATTGGAAACCACCGGCTGAAGCTGAAATTGATCGACCTCTGGTTAAGTCAATATTAGTATTGTCCAATCCGTCTGGTTGATTAAGGGATCCAACACTTATTGGCACTCCGGAACAGCCTGTTACGAACAATACAGCAACAAAAACAAGAGTTATCGTAAGTCTGATTATTTTGTTCATTTTGTTACCTCCTTAATCGCCTCTCCCGAAACGGTAACATTCCGGGCCGTGCCAATGAGCCACCAATACCATGATTCCTCATACCTGACGTCTATGAGTGCGGTTGCACCGGGAACGCTTTGCAAAGCCCTATCATAAGCCAAAGCAACGCGGTCATTAAGCCCCATCGGGATGAAGTAGTATGCTGTCCCCAGTATTCCTAGAGATCCGGTGGCGTTACCGCTAGCATGCCCCAATTTTTCGTATTTCTGGGGAGGCATAGGCGCAATTGTTGTAAAACCAGAGGCACAACCTGTTACGACCGCCACAAATGTCAACGCACAGCAGATAAAAATAGATTTTCTCAGAAAGCTCGCAAACTTTGTCATTGTGTTACCCCTTTCATTTAAAATCAACATGCGTGAAAATTAATTATCAGTCAATTGTACACGGTAATTCCAGTCACCTCCTTTGCTTTATCGCCGTGCCGGGGGCTTATAACATAGTTTACGGTTGTACAACAACAAAAAATGTGAAATTGAAAGACAAGGCTTTTAAGAAAGGAATCATGCCCCTTAATATCTACACCAGCAACCGGATGGAAAATCTGGTCGCGGCCCCTGCCTGTGTGCTCAAAGAATCCCCCGCCTCTCCTCTGGCGCCGGAAACGATTGTCGTGCAGAGCAAGGGGATGCAACGCTGGGTTTTGATGGACTGGGCAGTTAACCTTCTCAACAGGTTTGCCTGCAAATGAAACCCGGATCGGAAAAGAACTGGCAAGTGTACATTATCCTCTGCGCAGATGACTCTTTCTATACCGGGATAACAACAAATGCCGAAAAGCGCTTTTTGCAACACAAAGATGGGAGAGGGGCTAAGTATTTTCGAGGGCACCAACCATTAAAATTGATTTATCTGGAAAGTGGATACGACAGGAGCGCCGCAACCAAAAAAGAGTTAGAAATAAAGAGATTGAAGCACAGTGAAAAATGCCTGCTAATTTTATCAGATATGAACGAACTTAAACGAACAGAATTATCAACGCTATCGTTTACAGCGCCATCATGAACAACACCGCACTGCTCCGCGAAAAATGTCAGGCTCATCTTCTACAGTTGCTAAAAAATAGTTGTGCTATATCAGACAGATGAGTGCCTTGAAAAAGTTCTTGGCACCACAGATTGCTCTTTGACAACATGTTTTGCGTCATATCACCTCCCGGATCGTCGACGGGATAGCCACACCGACCGCCTTGAAGACTTTGCCGCAGGTGCCGAGACATTCGCTACGGATGGCGAGCGTTTTACCCCGGTCTTCAATCGTGATCTCCTGGAGGGCCTTGAGGTCCTGCTTAATGTCGGCCCACTCGAAACAGTGACCAGCCTTCTCTAACCTGCGATCCAATTCCTTCCGGATGACCAAGGCCAGGAAGCTGCAAACAGGAGTTCCGGGGACAGGATACTTAATTATTAGAAATGTAGAGTGGAGACCAGTGGTTAGCCATTGATATCGGATAAAAAAGATAGCCCAACCAGCCACTCAAGCCGACCGCGGGAACGTTCGGCGGTTTTCATCAAAGCCACCGGCGCGGCGGCTTAGCTTTTCGTTATGCAATTCAATAAGAGGGAACTTTAATTATGGCAACAAGAAAATGTCCTTTCTGCAAAGAAAAAGTGAAAGAGGATGCAATGTTATGTAAGCATTGCAAAAGTGAACTACCGCCTCTTCCTCCCAAGAAATGGTATCAAACATGGTGGGGGTTGCTTCTGGTCTTATTTGGTTTGATGATAATAGCTAATGCTTTCGGCCTCAAAACCGCCCCGAAACCAGAAACACCAGAAGATATAGCGGCAAAACAAGCTGACATCGACAGTATAGATGCACGTTCATGGGCTAAAATTTATGTCGAAAAATCGCTAAAAGCCCCAACAACAGCAAAATGGCCAAGTGGGGCAGACTTCGGCGTTAACCAATATAAGGATCAAAAAGGTAAAGTAGTAAAGGACGTCTGGGAGGTTTCTGGATATGTCGATGCCCAAAACAGCTTCGGTGCGATGATACGTACACAGTGGTATGTAAAATTGAAAAAAATTGGTAATTCTTGGATATTGATAGAAATAAAAAGTTAGACCTTGCTGCAATGAAGGCATTACTTAGCCATACACATTGCCATACTTTAGTATTGCCATAGACGCGTAAGTTTAGTATGATGTGCTCATGAGAAAAGCAACCTTTGAATGGGATGAGGCAAAAGATAAGGAAAACCAAGCCAAGCACGGTATTTCTTTTCTGACTGCACAACAGGCTTTTCTTGATCCTCACCGTGTCATCGTGGAAGACATTACTCATAGTACCGACGAAGACCGGTATTACTGCATGGGATGTATTGGCGAAGGCATATTGACCGTCAGGTTTACGTACCGTGGCAATGTTATTCGCATTTATGGAGCAGGTTATTGGAGAAAAGGAAGGAAGATTTATGAAGAGCAAAACAAAATACACTGAAGAACCTATGGGCGATCTGAGGGTCGTCAAAGACTTTCTTCCCACGCCTGACCAATTGGTGCTGAGGGAAGACAATGTGAAAGTAACTATATCATTGAAGAAATCGAGCATCACCTTTTTCAAAGAACAGGCAAAGAATCAGAAGACTTCTTACCAGAAGATGATAAGAGAGGTAGTGGACTGGTACGCTTCGCATTATCAAAAGAGCGCATAACCCGGCGCTCCAGCCAATCGCCCGCTGCGCGGGCTCAGGCTGAGCTTTTTGTTCGGCGAAAAATATATAACTTGCGATTGGCAGCCAAAAGAATAAAATCGAATGAGTGCGATAGCCCATGTCAAGGAGGTAACAATGAATTCAAATGATATTTCCATATTAGACCTAAGTCCG
>JBAQLR010000097.1:0-3133 GCA_049302035.1 Syntrophales bacterium | reverse complement strand
CTCCTGACCTCCCCAGGATGTCTGTTACCAGGGCTGCCCGTACCTTAGGTTCGCTCACCGGGTCGGCGAGGGCGCGCAGAAGCGTGCCGACTTCGGCTGCCTCCGCAGTGGCGAAAATGCTCGCATCACTATGCAGGACGCTCGGAATGCCCAGGTTGCGCAGGGCTTCCTGCATATATCCGGCCTGCCGGTGACTGCGAACGATCACAGCAATGTCTCCAGGGAAAAGCGGATGGTTATCTACCATTGCCTTACCCTCCGCCCCTTCCTGCAGCAGACGGGCGATTTCCGCAGCCACCAGCGGTGGAATGATTTCGCTTGCCTTGCCCACATTGACCGGTTCACCATTCTCCTCCGGTGGTATTTGCCATATCTGGAGAGGCGCGGTTTCACCGGCGGCGCGCGCCAGCCGTTTCCCATCATGCTCCTGTCCCTGTTTTACGGGGTGATAGGAGATCATGTCGTACACAAAGGGGTTGGTTACACCGGTGAATATCTTGTTAAAGGCCGTAAGGAGGCGGGGCGACGAGCGCCAATTAACTGTCAGGGTGAAGCGCTTATCTACGGCCACGTTTCCTGCGGCTTCCATGTAGGCAAAGACATCTGCTCCCCGGAAGCTGTAGATCGCCTGTTTCGGGTCGCCGATAAGGAAAAGGGGGTAGTTCGTGGCAGCATAAATCTTTTTAAAGATGTCGTATTGGACCGGGTCGGTGTCCTGAAATTCATCGATAAGCGCCGCCGGATATTTTTTCCGGATGCTTCCGGACAACGCCTCCCCGTTTTCCCCCAGGAGCGCCTGATAAAGATCATTGAGCAGGTCGTCGAAAAAGCGGATGTTCCTTTCACGCTTGCGAATTGGCAGGCGCTCCCGGCAAAACCGGACGAGTTCCCCGCGCAGGGCAAGGAAGCGCTCTTCCACATTTTTCATAAGTTCTTCGCAACTGTCAAAGAAAGGATGCTCCGGCGCTGTCCCTTTAGGTTTTTTCCCCTGAGCGACTCCGGAAGCGGTTAATTTGCAAAAATCCGGAAAGAGGTTGAAGGGATTGTTTCCGGCCACACATGCGTCCATTCCCGCAAATAGTTCCGGCAGCAGGTCGGTTTTAAAAGCGTTGGCGGCTCTGCTGAGGCCCTTGTCGTTACGGATGAGGTCTTCGATCTCCTTTTTATGCTCCTGCCATTCTTGCCGCACCTTGGCAAAGGAAGAACGGCACCTTGCTTCGATGGCGGCAATCTCGTCCGCACTGAACTGCGGGATAACTTCCAGTTTGGGGTTGGAGAGCATACCCTTAAGGAAAGACATGAAGGTTATGGGGGAACACCCCTTATGCAGGGCGTACTCAAGGAGGGGCGATGGTTCGGCAAAAAATCGCATCCGCCAGAAATCATCGACAATTTCCTGGAGCAATTCTGTCTGGTCGGTGACCAGCTCCGTGTCATACAGTGAACCGCTCTCAAAGGCGTTTTCCTGAAGGGCGCGGAGGCAGAAGCCATGGATGGTAAAGATCGAGGCAGTATCGAAGGCATTAAGCGCCCGGTCGAGCTTTTCTCGGGACTTTATCCGGTCGGGACCTTGCCCATTGACGTTATCAGCCAGGCCGACGAGAAACGCATCTTGCGTGGCGGCGCCGTCCATGACCCCCAGCGCCTCCCGGATCCGGCCGCGGATTCTGCCGCGCAGTTCTTTTGTGGCCGCCTCCGTGTAAGTCACCACGAGGATCTGTTCCGGGATAAGGTCTTTTTCAATGAGCAGGCGCAGGTAGAGGCAGGCGATCGCATAGGTTTTTCCCGTCCCGGCGCTGGCCTCGATCAGATTCATTCCCGCAAGGTCGATGTGCAAATGATCCAGTTCAAGCATGACTTTTTCCTATAACAGGTGTTGGAGGAACGGCTCCAGCAAGGTATGGGCGAGGCTCTCAAATGCGACGTTAAAGGGGTCGTCATGGCCAAAACAGAGCCGAAAGTAGGGGTCTCTTCCTTCTCCGGGGGGGATGCCATGGTATCCGTCTGCCCATTTTCTCCGCGCCCGCTCCAGATCCCAAATCTCATTATCGGCGTAGGCCATGGCCGCAGCCGGAAAAAACCGGAGGGGCGCCGTCAGGCCCTGCCAGTAAACATCGAGGAGCGTTTGCAGAATGGAGGCGGCGGCGGGCGCCGGACCGAAAGTTTTAGAGCCGTCGGTCATGAACAACAGCGTCTCGCGGGGATAACCCACCGGTGTCACTGCATTGAGGGCCAGGTGCTCGATCCAGGCGCGCAGCTGGTCTTTTGCCTTCAGCTTTGCACAACGATGGCGGATCATCCGCTCCGGCCAGATATTCTCGAGTCGTCCGGTTAATCGGAATCCCTTCAGGTGGAGTTCGATATCGAGAGGCGCCAGAGGGATTTTGCCACCGCATTTTTCTTGTACTATCTGGGCAAACAGCGCCACTTCTTCGACGGCGCTTGCGAACACCGCCTCCCCGTGCCGGGCCGGCGGGAGGATCCCGCGGCAGCGGGCAACAGCGAGGAAGTCAGAGGCGTTGCCGCCTTGGAGCAGAATTTCCAGGAGATCCTTTTTCAGGTTGTACGAATCCAATCCATCGAGATTAAAGGGCTCACGCGCTTCCAGCGGAGCCACGGCATCCTCCAGGCGAATCCCCAGCCTGTTCTCCAGAAAGAATTTAGCCGGGTTGTCAAAGAATCGCATCAGCTTGACGAGGGAGACATCCTTCCACTCATCGGCAGGAGCGGGAAGGGGTGTTGCCAGGAAATCACGAGCCTCCCTGGGGCCGCGACTTCTTTCCAGGAGCGCCGCGCAATTTTCTGCCGAATAACTGAATAAGGGCGAGCCAGTGGTAAAATAGTCCCGGCTGAAGGCTTGGAGGCGGTGCCTTGTAAGAAGCTGGTCCTCGATTGTACCGCCCTTTCCCGCCTGGAAGCCCCGCTCAATGGCATCAAGGAGTTCGCTAACCAGTACCGAGGGCGGAACTTCGCTGTTGTCCTTGATGCTCTGGCCGACATAGCTGATATAGAGGCAATCACGCGCCGATAAAATCGATTCGAGAAATAGGTAGCGATCCTCATCGCGCAGGGAACGGTCGCCGCGCCGGGGGGCACGGGCGATCAGGTCGAAGCCGTGGGAGTGATCCTGCCG
>JBAQLR010000096.1:0-5663 GCA_049302035.1 Syntrophales bacterium | reverse complement strand
ACCTTCCACCGCTTCACCTTCAAAAAAAGATATTTGCTTATATTAAGACCCCCATCCACACCGGGCTCGTCCAACTACAGGATAAGATCGTGGATCGCTGCGCTCTCACGATCTATCCTTATTCGTTCCGGCGCAAGGCGCCGGGGCGAGGCACTTGACGAAGTCAGCGCCGCGATTCCCGGCGACGCAGTCGCCGGGAACGAAAAAATCAGCCGGAGCGTTAGCGATCGGCTGTATTGCCCTTGTTTGGGCTTTATTTTTTGGGAAAGTACTTCACCTTGCTGATATTTCTAAAATCTGAATCCTGAGTCCATATAATGGCTTTAAATTCCTGTGCTGTTGCGAGGATGATGCTGTCCGCCATTGGAAGTTGATGCTCCAAGCTCAGCCTCGAAGCCGCTATTGCCAGTGGCGTGCTTAGATCCACAACTTTTCCTTTTTGCATAGCAACGACCGCCTGTAATGCTTCATTCTCACTGGACTCCCGCAGAATAACCTTAAAGACCTCGTATATCGTTATCACTGGAACAACAAGTAAATTCGAATCACTCAGCGGGGGTAGGAAATGCTTGGCATTAGGCTCATCGGCAAAGTATGCTAGCCAGCCTGAAGAATCTACAATATTCATACCCTATCTTCTTCTCGTTTGAAATCAGTGTTGATGCCCTTGATAAATCCGCGAAGTTCTTTAATGTCACGTTCCGGTATAAGTTCAATGCGACCAGCATATTCAACAACTTGCATTTTTTGGCCCGGATGAAGCTTCAATGCCTCCCTGATGGTTTTAGGTATAACGACTTGATATTTTGGTGATACGGTTACTGATTGCATGCCAGCACCTCCATCGATCTATTTCTTGCTACTATACCATGATCGATATGGTTTTGTCAATTATATTGATGCCCAATCGAGGCACTTGACGAAGTCAGCGCCGCGATTCCCGGCGACGCAGTCGCCGGGAACGGAAAGCTAAGGGGCGCTGCGGCTTTTTGCCGCGTCCCTCTTCAGCGCCTGGTTAGGCGCTTTATCGTTGTAAAAACCTGGGGCCATATGAGTTATTTGGAAAAAACCTGTATGGTGTCCCCAGATTTGCCCTCCTTTTCGGCATAAATGCCATTGACGATGCGGTAGATTCTAAATCACCTCATCCGTTTATTGCATGCACACTCCCCAGACGGCAAGGCCCGGCGGGAAGATCTTCAGTTCGGCAAATCTATGTTTTTTACAGCTACCGATTTTATGCTTCCTGCGCTTTTGCAGGCAGCATAAAATCGGTTTGTTTTCTGTCAACCGCCAAACACAGGGACTGGTCATTTATCAATACCTTTACCGCCTCCATTGCCGTGCCCCACAGTCCGCTGTCTTGGTCCCTGATCAGAAACACCGGCAGGTGGGCTAGCACAATGCTCATGGCCTCAGAATCAAGGAATTCTTTTTTGAAAGACGCGTGCCGCACGATATCGGGATTTCTTGCGGCAATGCCGCCTGCAACGTAGAGGCCGCCGCGCGAGAGGGTTTCGAGCGCAAAATCACGGCAGGCCCGTCCATAAAACTTCGCTGCCCAGGAAAGAGTCCTGGGATGGCGGGACAGTTGTTCCACTACTTGCGGAGGTTCCAGATGGTTGCCCGTGAGAAATTCATGAATTGCGGTCAAGCCGCTACCGGAAACAACGTGATTGTACGTGGCATAATGGATCTGCCGGGCGTTAATCAAAAAACGCTGAAAGGCAAATTCTTCTTCGCCGACGAAGGGAAAACAGGCGTGTGCGCCCTCCGAGGGAGCGGCGCTGTAGCCACCTTGATCATTAGGAACGAGAATAGCCTTGCCCAGACCGGTGCCGGCTCCAATAACGGCTATCGTGGACTGCGGTTCGGGAGATCCGGCAAGGATCGTCTCCGCAGCCTTGCCTATGGACGAAATACAGCTAAAGGCTTGCGCCACAAAATCGTTGATCAGGATAGTGCGCTGGAAGCCATAATCAAGCTTGGCATGGGTGATGTCGACTTCCCATGGTATCAAGGGCGGATTACCCCTGACGCCTTTCGTTATCGGTCCCGCAATAGCTATGCCGACGATATCGGCTTGACCTGGATTAAGCTGAAAATCGCTGTTCCGCAGTTTTTGCAGAAGATCGACAAAGGATTCCGCCTCAGCGGTCTTTAGCCAGATATGGGAACGCAGCTCAAGTTCCCCGGCATCATTTGCTCTAAAATGAGCAAAGCGGCTGTTGGTGCCGCCGATGTCAGCAGCCAGAATATGACGTTCCGCTTTATGCAGGCTCTCAGTCCCCCTTCGATATTTTTTTCCTGGCTATGCCGCCTTTCTTCTTTGACAAAAAAACTTTTGGGGCGGGATCGGGGAGCCACACCCGTAAAATTTTTCGATGATTTCGTCGTTGTTTCATCCTTTACTGACCGAAAGCCTTTCAGGATTTTTGCAGAGCCGTGGGCGTATGGCCTATTGTCTGGAAAAAGCTCAAGATAGCCCCCTTTCAGCAAGTCGGACACTATCCTGTTTAGCGGGTATTGTCAATTACCTTGACGCGCCAGAGCCTTCTGATTATACTCCTTCCCCAGGAACGGTTCTTTGCGATTCCAACCGAGGGAGGAGGATTTGTTATGGCAGGCGATAAACTGATTCAAAATGGTAAAAAAATCAGAGATTTCGTTTTGAAGGACCAGCACGGAGAGGAATTTCACCTGGCAGGGCAGCAGGGAAAAAGAGTTTTGTTGTCCTTTCATCCACTGGCCTGGACGTCGATATGCGCCCAGCAGATGCAGGACTTGGAAAAAAATAAAAAGGCCTTCGACAAGCTCGACACCATTGCGGTGGGATTGAGCGTGGACAGCGTACCATCCAAAGAGGCCTGGGCCAAGAGCCTGAAAATCAAAAACCTCAGACTGCTGGCCGATTTCTGGCCCCATGGCGGTGTTGCAAAGTCCCTGGGAATCTTGCGCGAGGAGGGATTTTCGGAACGGGCAAACATCATTGTCGATGAAAAAGGCAAAGTCATCTTCGTCAAGGTCTATCCCCTCAAGAAACTGCCCACTGTGGCAGAACTCCTGGAGGCCCTGCGGGAATAATCGCCGAACTTAAAAAAAGCAAAATCCCCCACGGATTCGCGACGCAATTTTAACTTTAAATTTGCATTGATGCCTGCTTATTAACAGGTGGATTACACCGGGAGGTAAAAGGTGAAAGGAAAAACCGTCAAGGAAAGCAGCGTCATCCTGTCTCAGTCGATGAGCTTTCAGGATGCCAATAACGCAGGGAACGTGCATGGTGGGGTCATCATGAAACTTATTGATACGGCGGGCGGTGTGGTCGCCATTCGCCATTCCAGATCAAATGCCGTCACGGCCTCGATCGACCGGCTCGATTTTCACGACCCTGTTTTTATTGGTGATTTTGTGACATTCAAGGCCTGCGTCAATTATGTAGGCCGGACGTCCATGGAAATAGGCGTACGGGTGGAATCAGAAAATCTCTTGACAGGCAAAATACGCCACACCTCATCCGCCTATCTTACCTATGTTGCGCTGGACAGTGAAGGCCGTCCCAAAGCTTTACCCCCTTTGCTTTTGAAGACGGAGACGGATAAACGGCGGAACCGCGAAGCCTGTTTCCGCCGTCAGGTTCGTCTGGCCGAGAAAAAAAGCGAGAAAAAGGGCCGGGACAAGGAATAATCGGTAAATTACAAGCGGAAAACAACAGGCAGTCCCTTAAAACAGATCATCCAGTTCGTCCATGCCTCCGCCAGGCATCTTTCCGTATTTCTGCAAGTATTGCTGAATAAGTTCACTTTCTCTTTTTGTGAACATTTCATCTGCTTCCCATTCAAACCACCGGGCATTTTCGTTCTTGGCGACTTCTCTTTCCAGCTCCTGCCGGATATTCACGACACCCCTGATTGCCACCACCATTTTATCCCCGTCGAGAAGCTGAATGACGCCGGCCTCTTCCGGGGTCTGCCTCACGTTTTCGGCATTGAAGGCGTGATAATGCTCCGGCGGCGCCTTAACCGCAGCAAGCTGCAACCGCAAGTCACACTGCAAACATCGCCCGGCCTCGCCAATGGCAGCGCCTGACGGGGCGGTATCCAGGGTGCAGGATTCAAGGCTTCTGGGACGATCGGCGAAACCCGGCACTTTGCCGATCCGGGGGTTGGGACTCTCGTATTCGATCAGCTCTTCCCCGATCGCGCCCGCACCGCCCAAATATTTGTCTATCGCAACCGCCGCTTTCCTTCCCATGTCAACTGCGGCAACGACCCCATAGGGCTTCTCTATCTCCAGGCATTCCGTGGGACAAAGGGTCGTACATACCCCGCAGCCCACGCAAGCCTCGGAAGACACGTCGGGATTAAAGGCTACCTCGCGGTTAGTCCCCCTATTGACAAAGTTTATGGCGTTGGCTCCCACTACCTCATCACACATCCGGACACAGAGGCCACAAAGGATGCAGAGTTCACCTGCGTCAGCTACCCTTAACCGGGAATTTTCCACGCCGTATTCCTGCGCCAGGCGCTGCACGATCCTGGCTTTGGGGGTGCGGGCCAGGAGAAGTTCGATGAGCATTTTGCGCGCTTCGATAACGGCGGGTGAATCGGTCTTCACGTCTAATCCTGCCGCCACGGGATAGGTGCAGGAGGCGCCCATTAAAGAACGGCTGCCATCGGTTATTTCAACAACGCACAAGCGGCAAGCGCCGAGAGGTTTCAGCAACGGGTGAGAACAAAGGGTCGGAATATAAATATCGGCGCTGCGGGCTGCCTCGAGGATAGTCATCCCTTCCCGGGCTTCAACCTGCCGATCGTTAATGGTTAGATTAAACGCTGTACCCATCTCATTGCTCCTCTTCTAATGAATCACATGCGGCGGATAACCAGAACACCTTGCGGCAAAGCGCCGCCAACGCGTTATTATACATTCACCTGGGTGAAAAATGTAGCTTGCGGGGCGCTTTTGCGCCTGGCGGAACATCGCTTCTCTTCGATATGCTCCACGTACTCATGGCGAAAATAACGGAGCGTGGTGAGCACCGAATTAGGTGCGGTTTGACCCAGGGCGCACTGGGATGTCTTTTTAATGGTTACAGCCAGCCGCTCCAGAAGTTCGATGTCTCCTGTCTGCCCTCTGCCCTCCATAATATCGTTCAATATGGACTGCATCTGCCGGATTCCTTCCCGGCAGGAAAGGCACTTGCCGCAAGATTCATCGGCCAGAAAGCCCAGAAAATATCTCGCCAGGTCAACCATGCAGGTAGATTCGTCCATGACGATCATGCCGCCGGAACCCATAATCGACCCTAATTTGGCCAGTTCGTCGAAGTCAACGGGCGTATCGAGAAACTCCGCCGGGATGCAGCCGCCCGAAGGCCCCCCCGTCTGCACGGCTTTGAACTTTTTGCCCTTGGAGATACCCCCCCCGATCTTGTAGATAATATCACGGAGGGATATGCCCATGGGCACTTCCACCAGGCCGGTGTTATTAACCTTGCCCACGAGAGAAAAGATTTTCGTCCCTTTGCTGCCGGCGGTGCCGATATCGGCAAACCAAGTCCCGCCGTTCTTGATAATAATGGGAATGTTGGCCCAGGTCTCAACATTGTTGATATTCGTCGGCATTCCCCAAAGACCGCTGGCCGCCGGAAAGGGCGGCCG
>JBAQLR010000095.1:0-4770 GCA_049302035.1 Syntrophales bacterium | reverse complement strand
GATTCGGCCATTAACGCAATATACTCACGATAGTCATCGTCGCAGAAAAATGTTTGCATCCGGCGGTTGCCCCGCTGAGTAACATGGTGAGGTATTCCTACTGAGACGATTCTTGCTATCCGTGCCATGGGATTAGATTTATCAAACCTTCACAACAAATGTCAACAGTTTAGTATACTGTCCCCGGAATACACTAGATCGGAAAGAGGAAAGAGATATTATCCGTCCAAAAGTCAATGAGCCTTAACAAACGACCCTATGGTTCCGGCTTGTGTCTTCCATCGCGAAAAGGCAAACTGCTGGCCTTCCTTATTGACTTATACCAATAAATATTATAATGTGACATGAACATAAGCACGATGGAGGTTATAGCATGCAAAAAAATACCAGCGTTACTCTAGGGGCACACTACGAAAAGTTCATTTCTCAGCAGGTTCTTCAGGGCCGTTTTGGTTCAGCAAGCGAGGCGATTCGGGCCGGTCTGCGGCTTTTGGAAGAACGTGAAACTAAACTATCCTTGTTACGTCGTGCGCTTATCGAGGGTGAAGAGAGTGGCACTGCGGATTATTCCCTCAAGGGTTTAATTAATGAGATCGATGGCGAAGGTCTCAACTGATGCCTTCGTTTACCCTCACCAATATGGCGAAGGCTGATTTGAAAGGGATCGGCCGCTACACACTGGAAAAATGGGGGCGAGAGCAGCGCAATCATTATCTATCAATACTGGATGCCTGTTTTCATCAGCTTGCCTCCAATCCGCTTAAGGGCAAGGATTGCAACGAAATTCGTTGCGGCTACCGTAAATTTAATGCCGGTAGCCATGTGATTTTTTATCGCCAAACTCTCTCCGATACAATAGAGATCGTCCGTGTTCTGCACGGATTTATGGACATTGAGACGCAGCTTTCTGTGTCATAATAACTCTTCAAGAGATATGAGGCATCGATGCGGAAGATTCGGACCTCGACCTGGTCGCCTTGGTTGATGAAAAGACGCCGGAAATCGAGAGAGCCCTCGATGACCTCGCCTATGGCGTCATGTGGGATTACGATTTCAAGCCCGTCATCTCGTTAAAGGTCTTCTCCGAAGCGCGTTTCCGCAATTCCACGGAAAAGGGAATGTCCTTTTACAGGCACGTCGAAAAAGAAGGCATTCCCGTATGACGGATGAGGTCAGAAGATATCTCCGTAAAGCCGAGCATGCTCTCGAAGTGGACGAAGACCTGCTGAAGGATGGACACGTCCCGGATGCGGCCAGCAAGACCTATTACGCCATGTACTACGCCGCCCAGGCGCTATTGAACGCCGACGGAATCGACGTCGTCAAGCATTCGGCGGTTGAAGACGCCTTTGGGTACCATTTTGCCAAGACGGGAAAAATCTGTGATTGTCTCGAAGAATCTGCCAACTTAAGAAAAAAGTCTTATCAACAATTTTGAAACCCATGAATTCCGCGGGATAAAAGGAAAGAGGTAAAGATGTGATGAAAATGAAGTTAATTATTGTTTTGCTATCGGTGTTCTTCTCTTTCGGTGTTGTCTCCATCAGTTTTGCCGGTGACGTAAGGGGTAAGATCGTCAGGATTAAGGGAGCCCATGACTTTTATGTAAAAGATAATTCCGGCAAAGAAGTCTATTGTCAAGAAGTTCTCGGGCCAGATATGAAGGTCGGGGACATGGTGACTGTTAAGGGTGGCGAGGTTACGAAGGACGCTGTGCAGGATACCGCTCCAACAATACCCTCTAAGAAAAAGAACAGCAAGGGTAAGTAAGAGGTATATCGGTGAAGGGTACTATTTGATAGGGGAAATTTTTCACTACCTAAACTTTTGGAGGAAATTGAGAAATGACTATTAAGCGGATTGTAAAAACATCAGTTTCATTCACAATGATTCTATGCATCTGTTCACTCGCTTTCGCAAGCGGAGCAGACCGCCGCCAAATGGAAATCACCTATAAAAATGGACAAAAACAACAGGTCAATATGCAACAATCGGCGGATAATATCATTCGCATTGAATTCCAAGGCGCTACTGCCATAGCCCCTCCTGAGAGCAAGTCAGATTTTGGCAGCACCACCCCTATTGCCAATTCACTCAAAGGCGAAGTCTACTTCATTCCTGAAGGGGTTTCATGTCTTCCCAATCTGGATGGTCAGAGAGCAGTCTCTACCCTCTATACCAGTGTAATTGATATCTCCCCCAGGCGCTTTGAAAGCGGTTTCCCAGGAATTCCGGGTCGGGTGGAATGGTTTGCTCTCCGTTACACAGGTGATTTTTACATAAATAGGGCTGGAACCTATCGTTTCAGGACAATTGCAGACGACGGCTGTTGGTTGGTGATCGATGGTAAAACGGTAATTGACGATCGGCGAGGTCACGCCCCATCCAGTGCTTCCGGGGAAATTAATCTTTCTCAAGGGATGCACCAGATACGCTTGGATTACTTTCAGGGCCCCCGGTACGACCTGGCATTGCAGCTTTTTGTCGCACAGCCGGGTGGTTCAGAAAGTATCTTTGATATGAAAGCATTCTCTTATTAAAGAAAACACGATGAAAGATGACCTTTGACAGTAAGAAGTTTAAAAGAGAGCCTCTTGCAAAATGATTATTCTTACGAGGTTTAGCACCATCCCCTTGCTGTTTTTCTGCCTTTTGTACGTCAGACGGTGGTGCCTGGTTATTATTTATCCGTATTTTCGCAACTAGTCCAGGTTAATGGGCGCACTTCTCCCGTGGTGCAGCATTTTCGCTTTTTGACAAGCTATAATCTAGCCAAGCAGGTGCAGAAGCTGATCCGCAAACAGAACGATGACGCCAAACATCAGATTGGGTTATCTTGCTGTGCCTCTTGACAGCTTCGTGAGGAGCCATGGGGATGACCTCCTGGCCACGACCATTCCTATCCGTAATCGGGACATGCCCCAATTGCCGGCTGGTCTCATCAATCCGCTTTGCATCGTCGGCGGCGTCCATTAGGTCGCAAAGGACGGGCAGTTCCTTGATGGTTTCCTCCGCAGACTGCTGAACCTGACGATCAAGGCGTTTCTCCTCGCCAGGTTCCCGGTGCTCACCTTTGGCGGGACTACCCCTCTTGCGGGGCTTCTTCGGCTCTTTGACTTCCTTCTTGGCCGGTTTCTCACGCCCTACAATGGCGGTGGAATCCCGGCTGATGTGCCCGATAAGCTCTGTCGAGAGATATCGTTCTACGAACGCATCGTGTACCCGCTTACCCGTTCAACCTGCATAATCTCCAGGATAGATACCAAGCGTTCCTCCTGGGCGGTAAGCGGCGTCTTCAAGCATTGGTTCAAATGGGGAAGTAGATTCTCTTGGACACGCCCCATCAAACATGATACCTTTTCTGTGAGCTTCATGGCACCCTCCTCGGCTCTGTTTTGCGGATACAAACTATACCAGGAAATGCCATGAAGTTCAATTATTACAATCCGTTATTTCGTCTTTTTGATGAAAATAAATCATCTGAGTTTAATATTTGGAAATAACTCTCGTCTGTGATAAAACTCAAAAATGAAAAAGCGTATATACATTGAAACTACTGTGGTGAGTTATCTCACGGCAAAGCAAAGCCGTGATGTTATGATCGCAGGTCACCAAGATGCGACTCGCCAACTTTGGCCCGAACTTTCTGCCAAATATGAAACATATGTCTCAGCTCTTGTTTTTACAGAGGCCAAAAGAGGAGATATTGACCAAGCTCAATTACGACTTGCGGCTATAAAGCCATTTCCCATGCTCGATATAGATGATGAAGCCCGGTCTCTTGCCGAGAAGATTATAAATAAGAGGGCTGTACCGACGGAGTATCCTGAAGATGCTCTTCACATTGCTGTGGCGGCCGTCAACGGCATCGAAGTTTATCGTCACCTGGAATTTCGCGCATTTAAATAATCCGTTTACACGTAAAAGAGTAAGGCAAGTTGTTGAAAACGAGGGATATGAGTGTCCTGAAATCTGCTCACCAGAAGAACTGCTGGAGGTGAATAAATGAAAGACATGATTGTTGAGGAAGTGCGAAAATACCGTATGGAGCACACGCTTAAGTTCCACGGAGATATTTCTGCAATCTGTGCCGACTTGCGTGACGTCCAAACGATATCCGGATATAAAGTCGTTCGACTTCCGCCCAGAAAAATTCAGCCAACACGTCTATCCAGCCGACCTCGTAAACTCGGCGGCTGATATCTCCGTTGTCCGATTGATATGGACATTCCCCTGTGCAATTAGTGGGCCTCCTTCTTATTCTTAAGGGGATGTAGGCAAGGTTTGGTTTGACCTATTTTGGAGCGACTATCCAAACTGATCAGGCCGACTTACAATATTCTGAAAATAAAACCAACGGAGGTGGCCGCGATGTGCTCCCACATCCCGAACCGGGGCGAGCAGATGGTGCGTTACTATGGATATTACAGCAATGTCTCGCGGGGAAAACGCCAAAAGGAAGGTTTGGATGACGCAGCCCCCTCCCCTGCATCCTCGAAGCTCAGGGAAACGTTAAGGCTTTCCGGAAAAGCTGGGCCAGACTGATTCAGAAGATATACGAAGTAGATCCCCTGGTCTGCCCTAAATGTTGAAAAAAAGGCGTGCCGGAGAGGTCTATCTGAGTTGCGCTCATAAATGCCATCTTATCGGGTGAAACGATCAAAAGATGAGCTGATTTCTCAAAAAAGCGGACGTCAATCCATCTTTCTTACCCAACCGCATCGCCAGTCCCTGCTTTTTGATGCAAAACAGATGAAAAATGTTCCTTGA
>JBAQLR010000094.1:0-3637 GCA_049302035.1 Syntrophales bacterium | reverse complement strand
ACCTTCCACCGCTTCACCTTCAAAAAAAGATATTTGCTTATATTAAGACCCCCATCCACACCGGGCTCGTCCAACTACAGGATAAGATCGTGGATCGCTGCGCTCTCACGATCTATCCTTATTCGTTAGGCATTTTTGCTGCTGTTCTCTACGAAGCCCTGTCGATAAGCCAGCCAATCAGCCCATTGCGTGCCGCTTGCTGTGCCAACTGCTCAGCGCCCCAAAACACGAAGGTACCATCATTCGCCTCTGATGAAATTGCCGTTAAGCTAGAATCCGGTGAATGCGTCACGAAATAAAACCGCGTAAAGCCACTCATGTCTGAAAATTTTTCCTGGTAAGAGCGATACACCCTGGCTGATGCTCTTGATTTGACTTGAATTGCGATACGTTCTTGTGTGATTGGAGACAATAGATCTAAATCAATGTCTTTCTCAACTTCGCCAGCGACACCTGTCCGTTGCCAACCAGCCTGCCTAAAAATCAAATCTGTTAGCGTTTCAAGATCCTTTGGGTGTAAGTTTTTAATGATGGGAATTAACGCGGAAATAAGTTTTTCAACTGCTACTTGTGCTTCGGCAACATGTGGCTCTGAAGTTCCATTGATCTTGTGAAGCAAGTATTCGCATTCTTTGACAGAGCAAATGGTGCCCTGAAAACTCTGGACTGCTAGCAGCTTTCCACTTAAACGGCCCTTTATGAGCGGAATTCCATTGATGTCTGTATCCCGCCATTGACCACTCACGGGGCGAATTTTTGATTTGTCAGGTAATTGGGTAATTGTTGGGTTTGAAAAGCACCACCAAAGGCGATCTGAATGGAAAGTTATCCAAAGGGTTGTCTCTGTCTCTTCATAAAACTGCCGCACCTGATTAAGGTGTCTGGTCACGCTGCCTTGGTCTGCGTTGAGAGGAAAAGCAGTTCGCGTGTTGGCCCAATCAGATGATAAGCAAAGATCATGAGGAAGATCATGGTATCCAAGGCGTAAAGTCCCATTTTCAATACAATCGTGCTCGAACTCGCCGCTTCTACCGAGCTTGATAAAGAGCGCTTTTTTTGAATTTATCGGATTCATTCCTATTTCTCCTACCCCGATGCTGCGTCACGGATGGCGCAATACAGATCAGAAAACCTATTACTGTCCCCGGAAATAGCCATTCTAATGCGAAGGGATTTTCGCCTTATCCTGCAGCCACGAGCCTGAAGTAAGAAGTCTACGAGTGGCAATATGAAATCCTTTCCTGATACAGCATGCAAGGGGAATTTCAGAGATTTGATGCGCATGAGGTTTCTTCGATAGGCCTCCGCCACCTGGCACTTAGCCGCCTTCGCTTCCGCCGCCTGCAGTGCAATCATCCTCGCGTGGCTTGTTTTTCGCCGGTCCAGGATTGTGAACTTTTTCGTTGTCCTTCTATTCGTGCAGAGGTGCCCCACTCCTTGGGCAACTGTCTGAATCTCCGGGGCGAATTCGTGAACAACTGCAAAGGCCGCGAAGAGTTCCACAAGAGGGTCCTGAACAGAGCCGATCCATGTCCTGAAGTCCAAGACTCGTAGAGCGTCGGCTTCAGTTAGTATCGCTTCTTGGGATAGAATCTGGGCTAATGCCTGTTCGCAAAATAGGAGGTTTTCGACACAGTACGCTTCATGGCGGTGCAAACACGGGATCTTCGGTGCAGGTAATCCACGAACCCACTCAAGATCCCCGTCAACTATGAAAAGCGCTCTACGTTTTGAATGGTCATGATTGCCCGCTGCCTCAACCACGGCTTGCCTCCCGCCTAGGCCAAATACCCGGGCAAAATGAACGCGGCCGTTTGACACTCTGTTCAAGAGCGCCCTATAAAACACTTCGTCGGTTGTGTCCTCAACGTAGACATCAATGGGTTGCAGCGGCTCAAACAGCTTCTGGATGGCGGCTATCGCATTCTTGGGCCACTTAATCATGATACTCTCCACTAAGAGAAATACATGATTCCGTCCGGTCGAGAATAATTGCTGGAGAGTGTGTCGCCATGATCAGCTGCACACTTGGGTTTGCCTCCCTAATGGCGGCAACAAATCTTTCCTGCCAGTCCATGTGGAGGGATAGTTCCGGCTCATCTACGATAAACACCCCGCTTCCAGCTAGGTTCTTATTGAGCGACAAATGGGCCAGCATAACTACGAGCTGCCTTTCTCCAGATGAGAGCGAACTGACGGGCCGTGCCGTTCCTGATCCCTGCAGGAATATGTGAAGCGCACCTTTTCCTTCTACGGCAACACGTTTATTGGTCTGTTCAAGAAAACTATTGGTGAGAGAGACAAAACGATCAATGGGCTCTCGGAGAGCGGACCGGTCTTGGCCATATTGGTCCAGCCACTTCAGGTGTTCTAAGACACCATCAGCCTGCGTCTTGTTAAACAGCCATTCCAGAAGGTTTTTGTTTGGCTCGGGCTGAATGCCCTTCTTGTCCTTGGACTTGGTCTTCTTGTCTTTGGCCTGCTTTTCCAGCGCGTCAACAACATTTGTCAGGCTCTCGAAGAAACCTGATAGCGCTGTCTTGAGTTCTGGAACGGGCAAACGAAAACCTTCGGCCGCCCTTTCAATATGAGCCAGCCTCTCCCGGTAGCGCTCCAGCTCAAGGCGCGAGGGTGCCTTTGTATAACTAGTAATATCGCTAGGCTTGTACTCAAAGGCGCTTGTAAGTAGCTTACGCCTCAGAGTCTCATCAAGGGTTTCCTGCGCGGCATGTATTTCGAGCATTTTGTCTGCGATGAGGATATTGACTTCTGCCAGTCCTGTCGCAGTACTACTCCGCAATGAGGGGTCATGCATCCAGATTCGTCTAGTCAGGAACTCTTTTCGACGCGCTTCATCACTATCATCCCACGGGGCATTTGATACAAAAGAGCGGCGATCGAGGCCAAGAAACATCGGAGTGGTCATTTTTCTTATTGCCTTGAATACACTGTTGGCCAGTACTTTTTCGTGAACAGGGGATTTGGACTCTTCTCTATGTCGCGTTTCAGACAATAGTTCGAGTTCGGCACTGGAAAGGAAAAGCTTTTCAGAAACACCATCAATAGATAGTTCAAGCCCTTCCGTAGATTTGCTTGCTTTTACGATCACGTCATTGCTTTCATACTCCACCTTGACACTGGCCCTCGAAAAGGTAGTGGACGAGAACTCTTCCATGTTCGGGGTAAGTAGCGCCATCAAGAGGCGCAGTGCAGTCGTCTTGCCCGAGCCATTCAATCCAGTAAGGAATGTCAGATCGGGAAAGAACTCAATGTCTATCGGAAGATAACCATGGACATCTTCCGCATGGAGACTGATTATTTTCATACGTTGTGCTCCTTCTTAGCTCTAATCAAAATATGAAGGTTCTTATCCCCAACGCAAAGCTCACCGGGAGCCGGATTTCCCGGCGATCCGGTGAAGCAGCTCGTTCAAGTAAGCCGCTACGCGGCAGATTTCAATAATGTCCTTTATATCATCATAAAACCACCCCGTCACCCATAAACACCACCGGCCGGAGCCACTCTCTTTTTGCATTATACTCTCTTTTTGGAAGCAATGGGCTTCCGATCTTATCAACCCCCATTGAAAAGGAGAGAGCTATGCAAAAGTACTGGTGGCGCCAAACCGAGTGGCATT
>JBAQLR010000093.1:0-21390 GCA_049302035.1 Syntrophales bacterium | reverse complement strand
GGGCAGGGCGGGCAGAGACGGCAATTGGAAATCAGCGGGGGCGCGGTTGATCACCAGGGCCTGGCGGGTAAGGCCCATCTGGTTTGCCAGGGTGCTGATACGGGCGGCCGTTTGGAGGCCCCGGGCGCTGGGTTCACTGACCACGACAAGACCGTCCACCGACTCGACGGTACCCCGTCCCAGGTGTTCCACGCCAGCTTCCAGATCCACGATCACCCATTGCCGCCGTTCGATGATCAGGTGAGCCAGCAGGGCTTTCAGCAAGGCATTGGGGGAGCAGGCGCAACCGCTGCCCGCGGTGGCTATTGTGCCCATGACCAGCAGGTTCAGGTTTCCGACCTTTTTGGCCAGTCTTTCCGGCAGGTCCGCGACGGCAGGGTTTAAGTGGATAAAACCCTCTCCCACACGCTCGTGAATGATGTCTTTTTCCAGGATCAACGGCGCGGGGACTTCACTCTCCGACAACCCCAACGCCTGCCCCAGAGAAAGGGCGGTATCGGCATCCACCAGCCATACCTCTTCCCCCTGGCGTGCCAGATAATCACCCAGCCAAACCGTCAGGGAAGTTTTTCCTACCCCGCCCTTGCCTGCCACAGCCAGTTTCATGATTAACCCAGGATGAGCAATAACTGATCGGCGGCTACGGCGTCATTTTTCTGGACCTTGATTTCTTTTACCACCCCGTCGGCAGTTGCATAAATGGGATTTTCCATTTTCATGGCTTCCAAGATGAGGAGCTCATCATCCTCACTAACCTGGTCACCTACTTTCACCAGCACATCCACGATTTTCCCCGGCATTGGAGCCAGTATTTCGACACTCATTTACCTACCTCCTTAATATTTAAAATAAAATACCACATGTTTTTTATGTTGTATCGCCTGCTGTGAACTACCTCGCCGGCCTTTCCAGGCCCCGGACAACCTCCGCACGAATCAGGCGTGGAAGCATCATGTGGTGTTGGGGGCAGATGGAACGAGGATTCTGATAGGCCCCGTTGGCAAAGGCCACCAAATAATTGCGGATCGCCTCATACCGCACCACTTCATCTACGAAGCCTGTTTTGGCGCAATAAAAGGGACGGGACTTGTCGTAGTAGTCCTGCGCCAGTTCATTCATCTTGTCAATGATCGGTCCCAGCGGTCGGCCAGCATCCTTTTCCTTGACCAGCCGCCGGGAAAAGCTGGCCACGGCAGCCGTTTCCCCGTGCATGACGTATATTTCCGTTGTGGCGGTGCCGAGGGTGAAGGCGGTGTGGTTATTGGCCGTCGGTCCTCCCATGACGTAATGAGCCGCTGCCGTCCCCTTACGGAGCACAACGAGCATCATGGGAACCTTCGTCTGTTCGATAGAATAGATTAGCGATTGGCCCAAGCCCAGGAGCTCCGCCTTTTCCGCCGTATCGCCCACATCGATGCCGGAGGTGTCCTGAAACCAGATCACTGGCACACGATCCCGGCCGCACTGAGTCACAAACTCATTCATTTTGATGAGCCCCTGGCGGTACAATTTTCCGCCAATGGCAGTGTATTCATTGGTGTATTCCGGATAGTTGGGCAACAAACCCTGGCGGTTGCCAATGGCGCCCAAAAGTAAGCCGTCCACCTTGACAAGTCCCGTATAGATCTCCGGCCCAAAGCCGGGGCGAAATTCCAGATGTTCCGAATTGTCCACCAGCCTGGCCAGGACGTTGTCGAAATCGTATCCGGCCTTCTGGTTAAAGGCAATGAGCGAAGTTATCTCTGCCGGCGGGTATTTGGGCTCCGCCGGGGGGGCGACGCGGAAAAACCTGGGATTGTAGGCCGGCATATCCGCCATATATTCTTTCAGGCCGTCCAGTACGCCCGTCTCCGTTTCGTAAACCTCCCGGAAGAAACCAGTATGATCGTAATGCACGCCCACGCTGCCCGGCGGTACATCGGTGAAGTGGCGTGTGGAATCGATGATCTGTTCCGCGCCTTCCTCATCGAAAGAGCCCTTGGGAGTCATGCCGCTGACGATGCCGCCGCCGCCCACGGCGATATTGCAATCCTTATGGGCCAGGAGAATGGTCGGACTAATGCCCTGATAACCGCCGCCGGCGGGATTGGTGCCGTAAATGCCCGCTATGATGGGAATGCCCGCTTGCTCCAGTTCGGCGTGACGAAAGAAGCAGGTGCCGCTGCCGCGCCGGTTGGCATAGACCTTTTCCTGTTCCGGCAGCTTCACGCCGGAGCAATTAACGAGCCATACCAAGGGCAGATTCAATATCTTAGCCATATCCGTCACCCGGAGGTTGTTCTCGGCCTGTCCACCGATCCAGGCGCCGGCCATGACCTTGTTATCAAAACCGATCAGCACGCACCATTTGCCGCTGATCCGCGCCAGGCCGTCGATGACGCCCGTCATGCCCTCTTCGTTATCCATGGGGTTGTAAAGCGTGTGCAGCGGACAGAAGGTGCCGGGATCGACAAGATATCCGATTCTGTCCCAGACGGTCATCTGGCCGCGTTCCCGGATTTTTGCTGCGGGGATGCCGGCGCTTTTTACCCTTGCCGCTTCGGCATCGATAGACTGCATAACTGCCTCTATCTGCGCCTGGTTTTCCTTCATCCGTTCTATCTGCGCCGGTTTCAGGGGTTTGCCCAGGTCATCCATCTTGGCGAAATACTGCTTCATGAAATTCTCTCCTTTTGTTACTTTAAACCCAGGTGTTCCCGGGCGATGATCCATTTGCAGATGTTGCTCGACCCTTCCACCATGGCGTAGGTAGGGGCGTCACGGAAATAACGGGCCACGGGATATTCGGTGGAATATCCATAGGCGCCCATGATCCGCATGGCGTAGTTGGCGGATTTGGTAGCCACTTCTCCGGCCAGATACTTGGCCTGCGCTACCTCCAGAGTGTTATTGAGATTCCCCTGATCTTTCTGCCAGGCCGCTTTGTAAACAGCCAGTCGGGCCGCCTCAATTTCCGCCGACATTTGAGCAATCATGTCCTGGTTCATCTGGAATTCGCCCACGGCCTTGCCGAACTGTTCCCTTTCCTGGGCATATTTTACCGCTGCTTCCAGGCAGGCCTGGGCCAGACCGATCCCACCGGCCGCCGCGGAAAGGCGTGTCCCGTTCAGGGAGCCGAAAACGATCTTGGTGCCGTCGCCGGGATTGCCCAGGATGTTTTCCTTTGGCACCTTGGTATTGTCCAGATAGACTTCCCCGGTGGGCGAAGAACGGCTGCCCAGCTTATCCAGATCGGTCGTGCGGATATCGTTGAAGTTTTTCGGTTCCACGATAAAGGCGGACAGTCCCTTGCCGCCTTTGGAGCGATCCGTATAGGCGTAATAGATCATCACATCGGCGACGTTGGCATTGGAGATCCAGGTTTTCGAGCCATTTATGAGCCAGTGATCGCCTTTATCTTCGGCCGTCGATTTCAGGGACATCACATCGGAACCGGCGTTGAATTCCGTAATGGCGAAGCAGCCGACGTAATCGGCGCTGACCAGTTTTTCAATATATTTTTTCTTGGCCGCCTCGGTGCCGTAACGGTAGATAGTAAAGGCGCTGCCGAGACCCTGCATGTTTATCTGCACCCGAAGCGAACTGGAAGCGCGGGCGATCTCCTCTGTTAAGATCATGGCCGCCAGCCACCCCATATTATTACCGCCATATTCCTCGGGAATCACCGTACCGAAAAAACCCAGGTCCCCCATGGGTTTGACAACCTCCTGATAGGGGAAATAATGTTCTTCATCCCATTCGTCGGCAAAGGGGGCGATTTTTTCCGCGGCAAAATCACGAGCCATTCCCCTGAGCATCTCCAGTTCTTCAGATAACGCAAAGTCCATAGTCGAGCCTCTCTTTTCTATATTTTCCCGGCCTTGCACAGCCTGCACGGCCGGTTTCTTGAATTGCTAAATTGGCACTGATTACTCAAGTTGTTTGTAAAGATTGATGAAATCGCTTCTGTGAAAGCCCAGAGTTTTATAGAACGATAACAGGTCCGTGGCATCCCAGCGCACGGATGTGTAGATATTTGCGATACCTAATGTTTTATAGTGCTGCAGAATTTTTTTGGCCAGCAGCTCGCCTATCCCTTGCCCCATGAAGTCCGGTTCCACACCAAAATGGGCGACCCAGGCGCTTCTCTTAATGCCAAAGCTGCCGGCCAGTACGTGGCTGATGCAATACCCCACCAGACGATTTTCCTTGAGCGCCACAACGCTGGCATCCGCTTCGTTTTGTGCCTGTTTCTCAATGATATTTTTGAAGTCCTCATCTCTGTGCCCCATGGTAATGGATGACGATATCCTGCTTACCTCCACGGCATCCGCAGGCTGCAACTTCCTTATGGTGATTTTGTCCATCGAGATTCCCTCTATAATAGATCAATCGATTCTGATAATCTTGACATGATGACCTACCCACGTGGGGGGAAGGTAAACGCGGCCGCTGTTGCCGCTGAGCTTGACCGTCTTCTCGATCATTTCCTGACCAAAGACCTCAAATTTTACCGTGTTTTTGTTGACTGCCGCACCTGACGGAGCAGATCCCGCCCAGGCATCAATTTTACCGACGCCCTTCCTTGCCATATCATCCTTCGTTTCCTTATCCATGAGCCTCCGCGCAGCATAAAAACGCCAACACCCCATCATCGGTGGCGCGCCAAAAATGCCTTGCCACTCTTCCCCCAAATGTCTTCTTCCTCGCCGTCTTAGCTATTCCGTTCAGATAAAAAATAGCAAGCTGTATCATAGCCACCAGACGGCGGCAGAAGGTAGCATGACAGGCGTTACCGGTCAAGAGTTTTTTCGTTGTTTATTATGCCTGGAGCAACGGCAGGGGGCAATAGCAAGGGCATAAATATTTATGGTTTGACACGGCATGATATGCTATGGAACTGCTGTCTCCGTGGTAATGAGAATAAAGGAGGTGGCGCAGGATGGAGCAAAGACATTGTCTGGCTTGGGGCTGGGGAGTTATATTGGCATTCCCTGTCTTGCTGGCGGGGCCGCTGCTGGCGGCAGAGGGAACGGCTCACCTTGTCTTTCAGAAAAAGGCCCTGGTAAAGCCCCCCTTCCGGAACCAGCACCAAACTTATATTGTCAAGCGAGGCGATACTTTGGCGCGTATCATCCGAAAGATCGGCGGCAAGCCACCAAAATATGACGAAATAAAGCGGCTTAATCCCCATATTTCCAATTTGAATAGAATTTATCCGGGACAGCAGCTTGTTTTGACGCCTCCGGGAACACGACTGGGGGGCGAAGATAATACCGCAAAAACCATCCCTTATCAGGTGCAAAAGGGCGATTCTCTCACGCGCATCATCGGTGCTGTTTTAGGCGCCAGACCACCTGAGACGGCAAGGATTTTCCGGTCAATCAAACATTTAAATCCGGCGGTGACGAATTTAAACAGGATATTGCCCGGCCAGATATTGAAGCTGCCCGTTAGCAAAGGAGTTGATGCTGCCGACGAAATGCCTCTTCCCGCGGCGGACAATGTCCCGGAGAGCGGCTACCCACTGCTTAAAATTTCCGAACAGACGGAAAGCCGCCTGAGGCTCCTGGAGCAGATCATCAAGGAACTGAATGGCACGCTTCTGACGAGCGGAAATTACCACATTCCCCTTCCTGCGGCAGGTCAACTTACCTTGGACTGTGGAACTATTCCAGTTGCCGAACTGGACGATGGGACGACGGTCATCCTTGATATAGCAGGTCGCTTGCCGACTGAGCTGGCAAAGATAATCAGGACGCGCTGGCGTAATCATCACCTGGTAAAGTTCCTGGCCGATGCCGATGTCGTTTCGGTGTTGCGGGAGATCATTCTGCCCTCTACTTACGGGATGGAGAAGCTGTCAGAACCCCTATCCCTGTATGATTCTCAGATTAAACTGTATCCGGACTGGTTAATAACCCGCAAGGAGCCCGCAGGAGGCAAGCCAGGGAAGTGGGGATTGTTCTTTGTCGCCGACAAGTCAAGATTACTGCCGTCCCGGTTGGTGTCCTATGCCAAAAAGGAGGGCGTCATCATTTGTGAAATCCTGGGGGGTAAATTGCAGGCCAAACCGGCTGAGTCGGCGCCTTTGCCTCCCTTGCAGGATTTACGGGCCGGTTCAACTGGCGAAGAACTGGCTAATATTTTAATTTCCCTGGGTTTTGATCCTCTGCCGGGCAAGGAAATAAAAATATTTGACACGCAGGAGGATGGATTTAATCTTTCCATCAGAGCCGAATATCTGGTTAAGATTGCAAACAAGGCGGTTATAATTCTAAAAAATGAGTTGCCGCCGCAGTTTGCCGATATCTTGAAAAAGGAGGGGATGGAGCCCTTTTATCTGAGCCCGGCGCCGAAAAAAAACCTGCTGGAGAACCTCTTGACGGCTCTGGAGATCCCCCACCAATTTGCCCTTTATGCTTTGCCTGCCGAGGCAGAAAAGTCCGCGTTTCGTTTCTTCTTCCCGGCGCTTAAGATGGAAGGGGCAAAGGAAACAATTTATTTAATTGATTTTGACATGAACCATGAGGTCTATGAACTGCTGGCCGATTATGGGAGGCTTAAAATAGTCCGTTATTGAAACGTTCATAGCTCCGCAGCTACCGCAGCGGCGCACAACAGTTGTCCGCCGCAGACCATGACGCCATGCCTGGCGATTATTGCATCTGGTGTCCCGGTTTCAGAAGATCATCTATCGTCTTCACCGGGCTGAAGGTGGCATTCGGCACTTCCACAAAGACGGTGTTCCAGCGTGACATCGAGCCGTTCCACAGACCGGGGTATTCCAGCACTTTCAACTGCCTTCCCTTTTCGTTTTTTTCCGTCAGGGAAAAGGCGGCCTGGTCAACGAAAGCAGCCAGATCGAATTGCTTCCCCTGATAATCTCGCAGGCCACAGACGATATCCACCGGATTAAAATGGGTTGATGCATCCCAGAGAGCTGATTGTGCGGAGTCGCAGGCGTCGATCTGGTGGCGTTCCACGATTTGGAGCGAACATTCCCTGCCTTCAGCAACCCAGAATGGTCCCCCGCCCGGCTCTCCCTCGTTTCTCACCATACCGCAGACGCGCAGGGGGCGATGCAAGCGCTCGGCCAAACGCTCGCGTTGTTGCGCGAGGGGCAATTCAGTAAAGGTCGTGGAGAAGGCCGCCGAGAGTTTATTTTCACAAAATCTTCTGGCTGCGCCGATTTCCTGTAGGGTAATTGTTGGTGCGGACAAGTTCCGCAGATGCCGGAAACTTTCCTCCTGGAGACTGACAAAATAACCTCCCAGCGCCTTTTTATACAGAACGAGTTCAGCCTTGGTCTTGTCATGAGTTACATTGTCAATGTTTTTAATGAAGATTATATCACCCTCCTTGAGGGCGTTTAAATTTTCCAGTAGGGCGCCATGGCCGCCGGTTCGCAACATCAGTCGGCCCGCCGCATCGCGAGCGAGCTTTCCCCCCTCCATGGCCATCGTTTGGCTGGCGGGAGATTGAGTTGAAATTTCTATCTGCAGGGTAATGCCGAGCCTGGCTTCATGAGGTTCGCAAATTTTTTCGATAAAATGAATGGTCTGCCTGTGGTGCCCCTCGGAAATGGTAAAATGGATGCGACAATTCCCCTGTGCATCGGCCGTGTACAAGGCTGCTTCTACAAGGTGTTCTTCAAGGGCGGTGCGGTTGCCCTCCTTGCAGTTATGGAAGCTAAGCAGCGCCTTGGGTAGTTGTCCATAATTGAGGCCACGGGCAGACAGGATGAAATCCAGGATGTGCTGCAAATTGCCTTGCTTCAGCAATGTTTCAACATCCTGCCCCCGGTCGGCCAGCGTTCGTTTCAGCTCCGGGAAGAAGGCAAATTTAGGGAGATTGTTTGTTATTGCTCTTTTAAAGTCCGGGCATTGGGAGACGCCTTTTGCCAGTGTGTTGTGCCAGTTGGTAAACATGCGGCTGGCGGCGCCGGAAGCAGGAACGAACTTCATGCACCTCCCCTTGGCGGCGGCCTCATCGTGAAGTTTCGTCAGGATGGGCAACTCTGCTGCCGGGATTGCGACGATCCCATCGCCGACGGTGCAGGGCCTGTCCAACCGCAAAGGCTTTACCCCGTTTTGTAAAAAATCAAGCTGGGCCTGCGCCTTTTCCTGCGATATGCCCGCCGTCCGTAGTTGCCTGATATCTGCTTTTGTCAACAAATCGCCGCCCATGGGAATAATGCTCTCTCTTCGTTGCTCTGTTTGCCGTGGAGTGTAAAATATGGCATGGTAAAAGTCAAGTGGCTATAAACCCGCAAAAAATATCTGATCAATCATCGCGCTGGCGGCAGGGGTTGACACCTTGATACACGCTCCTTATACTAGACCGTAAAGGAAGCGATCTTAACCGCTGACGGCGTCCTGGAAGATATGGGCTGGGCTTTTGTTCCATGATTACGATGCGGGCGGTTGCGTTGTCCCATAGCCTGACTTGAGGGAAATTTGGAGGTGCTATGATGAAAATGCGGGAAATTATAGAAATCGCCATGACGTGGGGTATTCCGTTCAAGGTTGGCCTTTCCAAGGCCGATATGATCTGGGCAATTCAAACAAAGGAGGGGTACACCGCTTGCTTTCGAAGGGATGATCAGTGTGAGAGGAAAGAATGCCGATGGCAGGATGATTGCCTGCCTGGCAAATAGGGAACCGGCCTCTTTTCTGTCTGTCTCGAAAATATGGCTGGGGGAAGAGGGCTCGAACCTCTATTCACGGAGTCAGAGTCCGTTGTCCTACCATTGAACGATCCCCCAGCAGTTTGTGCCGCCGCGCGGGTCTATACCAAAAACAAACTCCAAGATCAATAATTATCTTTTTCCCATCTCATAAAATTGGCCCCTAAAGCGCGTCTTGTGGTTTGAAGGCTTCAACGAGGGAATCCATTTCCGCTTTCCGCAAGAGGCGTACCTTTTGGAAGCCCGCTTGTAACAGGCCGTCCGTGATTTCCTCCATTGTATAGGTGCCGCCGCTCTCCGTTGCCACGAGCATGTTGACGGCAAAAATGGCGCCGCCTGGCGGCGCTGTCCCATTCGGCTCCATGACGTGATCACGGATGACAATCCGGCCGCCTGGTTGCAAAGCGCGGAAGATTTTGCCGTAGAGCTCAAGATTTTGTGCCGGGCTGTTTTGGTGAATGATAGCGGAAACAAAAGCCAGATCGTGCCCCTGGGGAAGTTCATCCCGGTAGAAGTCACCGGCGACAAGTTGTACGCGGTTGACTAATCCGGCCTGGTCAAGGCGCTCGCGGGCCATGGCGATCACTTCCGGCTGATCGAACAGAGTTGCCTGCATGGCGGGCGAGGCCTGCAAAAAAGCGATGGTGTAGGTGCCCGAGGCTCCGCCCACATCGAGCAGGCGCTGCGCCGTGCCGGGCTGTATGGCTGACACCGTTGCCTGGGCGCGGGGAAAACCTATCGCGTGCATGGCCCCGATAAAGGCTGCTCTCGCCTTGTCGTCCAGCGTCAAGTTCGTTATTTTACCGGGCTGCTGCGTTCCCCTGACAATATCGGTGAGGGAAGACCAGCGACGCCAGAGATGGGCCAGATGCAAAAGCATGGGAAGAATGGAATCCGGGTGGTCATCGGTAAGAATTGCGGAAAGTTGCGGCACGCAGTGATATAATTCTTCCTGCTTGACCAGAAGTCCCAGGGCGGCCAGGGCATCCAGGAGAATGGTAAGCGCCCTCAAATCGGCATTAACCGCTTTGGCTATTGCCGGGGCGGACAGAGGCCGCTGCTTTAGTAAAGAAAAGATGTTCAGTTCCGCCCCGGCAAGCAAGATGCGGCTTGCCATAAAATCACGGGCTAAATTCAGGGCTGCTTCCGGCGTGTCTAGCGGCATATGTCCTCCTTTTTTTGACGAGTTTGTTATGAATGGCTTACTTGCCCTAGGCCATTGCGTGAACGAATTTACCTTGTTTATCAATGTAAAAGCATTTACTTTGGGGATATCATCTCCGCCGGAAGGACAATCCGGTCAAATTCCGCCGCTGTGACAAAAACCCCGGCGACGGCCTCTTCCCGCAGCGTGCTGCGATTCTTCAGCGCCAACTTCGCAATTTTGGCGGCCGTGTCGTATCCCAGATAAGGAACGAGGGCGGTGACCAGCATGAGCGATCTTTCCATGAGCTCGGAAATGCGGTCGATGTTTGGCTCTATGCCCACCACGCAATTATCGGTGAAGCTGACGGCGGCATCACCCAGGAGGCGGATGGACTGGAGCACATTGTAGGCCATGACCGGCTTAAACACGTTCAGTTCAAAATGGCCCTGCGCGCCGGCAATGGTCACTGTCGTATGATTGCCCATGACCTGGGCGCAAACCATGGTTAAGGCTTCACACTGGGTCGGGTTCACCTTGCCCGGCATGATGGAAGAGCCCGGTTCATTTTCCGGCAGGGAGATTTCACCGAGACCGGAGCGGGGGCCTGAGCTTAACAACCGAAGGTCATTGGCTATTTTGTTGAGGCTGACGGCGATGGTGTTCAAGACCCCGGAGATTTCCACCATTGCATCGTGGGCTGCCAGGGCCTCGAACTTATTGGCGGCCGAGACGAAAGGGAGGCCCGTAAATTGTGCTGCTTCCCCGGCAAACTTATCGCCAAAGCCGGGCCTGGAGTTCAAGCCCGTGCCCACGGCCGTGCCGCCCTGGGCGAGGGGATAAAGACGTTTCATACTATCGTTAATGCGGTCAATGCCCAATTTAATCTGCATGGCGTAGCCGGAAAACTCCTGGCCCAGCGTCAGCGGCGTTGCATCTTGCAAATGCGTGCGCCCGATCTTGATGATGTCCTGCCAGCCCCGGGATTTCTCGTCCAGCGCCCGGTGCAGGTGTGTAAGCGCGGGAATCAACAGGTGGTGCAGTTGTTCGACCGTGGCGATGTGCATGGCCGTCGGGAAGGCGTCATTGGAAGACTGGCCACGGTTGCAGTGGTCGTTCGGATGAACGGGCGTTTTCGAACCCATAACGCCGCCGAGGCGCTCGCTGGCCACATTGGAAATCACTTCGTTGACGTTCATGTTGGTTTGGGTGCCGGAACCGGTTTGCCAGACCACAAGGGGAAAATGGTCGTCCAGTTTGCCGTCGATTACATTTTGAGCGGCCTCGACAATGGCCTGGCCGATTTTTTCATCGAGGTCGCCGAGGGCGATATTGGTGAGCGCCGCACATCGTTTGACGATGGCTAACGCCCGGATTAAGGGCTGCGGCATGCGTTCGTCCCCGATTTTGAAATTGCCCAGGGAACGCTGGGTTTGGGCGCCCCAGTATTTATCCGCCGGGACTTCGATGGCGCCGAAGGAATCAGTTTCGGTACGTGTAGCGCTTATTTTTGCTTCCATTTCCCACCTTCCATAATGCTAGTCTTTGCCGCTCCGGTAAAAACGGATTTGCGCCTTTTCGATGGTCGCCAGGCCTTCCTTGATGACGTCGTCTATCTGTGCCAGGAAGTTTTCCAGCTTCTCTTTTGTATCCACGATTTCGATGATAATCGGCAGGTCTTCGGACAAACGCTCGATCTTAAAGGTATGCAAGCGGCTATGAGCGCCGAACCCCATCATGCCCCGCAGGACAGTGGCGCCGGCCAGATGCTCCGCACGCGCTTTCAGAACCAGCCATTCATAAAGCAGACGGCCTTCGTGCTTGTCGCTTTCACCGATGAATATCCGCAGCAAATACCCTTCCTCAGGCAGTCCCATTTCTTACCTCCATATCCAAAAAGCCGTTGCCCGGCCGCACCAGACAGCGCCCAGGCAAACTGCCACTTGGCCGACGATATTAAGCAGCGCCAGCGAGGTTTCGCCTTCGTGCAGCAGATTGAAGGACTCGTTGGCAAAAGCCGAAAAGGTGGTAAAACCGCCCAAAAGGCCGATGAAGACGAAGGCCCGCGAGGAGTCGGAGAAGACCCCCCGGGCATCGGCCAGGTGGGCGCAAAGGCCGATGAAAAAGCAACCGGCCACATTGACTGCAAACGTGCCATAGGGAAAGGAGACGCTCCGCGAAAGGCCCTGGGCGACGCCGCTGAGCAGATAGCGAAACACGGAACCCATAAACCCGCCCATGCCGATGAGGAAAAGTTTTGTCATATATCAAGACTTCTCATTTATCCTTGCCCTCAGGTTTTGGGCGCGGACGCGCACCGCACGGGCCACTGTTCCCGGGAAGTCTTTCCAGGGGGCGGCCCCTTGGTTAATCAGGCCATTAAGGTAAATATAGAGAGGGTTTGCCGTTTCGCCGACGTGCCGCGCCTCCTGCAGAGAGACCGCATAGCCCGCCGGCGCGGCATTTTCGTTATACATCCGCAGGGCCACCGCGTTCAGCTCATTATCGAGCAGCACTACCGAGCCGCCGTGCAGGGGCTGGGGATCAACGGTTTCCACCACCCAGCCGCCGGTATTGTACACATTTACCCAGGCCGGGTATCCCTTGAAATTCATGTCTTCCTGAAATGGCTTGTGGGTATGGCCGAAAACGAAGGTTACATCAGCAGGCATATTGCCTTGCAGCTCCGTCATAATCTGTTCCCTGAGCGGTCCATTCAGATATGCCCAAAGGCCTTTCTCTGCGTCATCGCTCAAGAGGCGCGCGACTTTTGTTCTCTCCGTACCATAAAACTTTTCCACGGCGGCGCTGAACATCCCTCTTGCCAGTTGCGCCTCCATCCGGTTGCCCCAGCCGGGCAAGTCATATTCCTTGGCCAGGCTGTCGGCCAGCGAGTAGAGGAGCCTCCTGAATTGTTCCTTATCCTGGAGCTTTTCATAGATCAATTCCACACCCTGGCCGGCCTCGCCCGAACGGCCCATGGTGGACCAGAAAAAGTCGATCCAGGCGAAGTTTTCGGCCTCGATATCCCAGATATTTGCTGGATGTTTACGCTCCGGAAAGAGGAGGTCCTTCAAGATCGTCATCAGGCGGTAAAGGGATTCCACATAATGACCGTGGTGGAAAAGGACGCACTTGCGGCTCTGTTCGTGAAAGAGGCCGAAATTCGGATAGGCAGTATTTACAGGGAAATCGCTCAGATGAGGGCGCCGCTGGACGATATTAGTGAGTGTGTAGGAAGGCACGGGCTCGGCGCCGTTCCTGAAGAACATCTTTGACGTGTGCCAGGGAATGGGCAGGTAAGCACCCGGTTTTATATCCTTGACATGATTGATGTACTGCGTCTCACGGGCCAGTTCCCAGAGATGGTGATCATGATTGCCGGGGATGTAGATGATCTCCTTGAAAAGCCCTTGCCCCGGCGCCATGATCGCTTCTATGAAGCGCTCGAAGCACATGATTGCCTGGTTGTCCGCCGTCAGGGCCAGCTCCAGGATGTCCCCGTTGAGAATCAGGGTAGGCTTGTCCGTCCCCTGGTTGTGCATGATGAGATGCCGCAGGCATTCTACAAGACCGTCCATGACGGGGCTGGCCTGGGTCGGATCGACGTCCGAACTGGCCGTTTTAAGATTGGTGAGGAGACTGTCCTCCTCTCCCAGGTGCATATCCGAAAGGCAAACATAACGAATATCAGGCATTTTCCACCTCCTGGTTCCTTCTTTTAGCCTTCAGCCATCCCCCGTACAACCTGGGACACTGAGCGGGCCGCATTTTACCGGCAGTTGCGCTTAATTTGGGACGTTGCTCCTGGCAATCCTTTATTCATCAAGGGGTTATCTCTCAGCAAAGGAGGAAATTTAAATTGAACCAGGAGGTCATCAACGAAGAGTCGCAATCCTTTATTCATCAAGGGGTTATCTCTCAGATTATGACCTTTGGATGAGAACTATGCGCCACTTTGATGAGTCGCAATCCTTTATTCATCAAGGGGTTATCTCTCAGGTACCTATAGGGTAACGCTGGAAGCGGGGAAAACCTATAAGAGTCGCAATCCTTTATTCATCAAGGGGTTATCTCTCAGTCTTTTACCAGAATTTATTACCGGAAGTACCACGAGGAAATTAGTCGCAATCCTTTATTCATCAAGGGGTTATCTCTCAGGTGCAGAAGGGCGAGTTTGAATGGACGACGGTTGAAAGAGGTCGCAATCCTTTATTCATCAAGGGGTTATCTCTCAGGCAGAACGATGCGCCCATATACAATGTAGCCATAGTCTATAAAGTCGCAATCCTTTATTCATCAAGGGGTTATCTCTCAGAATTTATGCAGTGGGAACAACGTCTGGCGGATTAAGCCATGGTCGCAATCCTTTATTCATCAAGGGGTTATCTCTCAGGTTTATCGGCTCAATGCAACTTCCGGCGCGGCTGAGTCGTCGCAATCCTTTATTCATCAAGGGGTTATCTCTCAGAGTTTTAATGACCGGCATCACGGGTGTGTTAGGTTTGGGTCGCAATCCTTTATTCATCAAGGGGTTATCTCTCAGTATCGCATCGCTTGGGTTTTACACCAGGCAGTATATTAAGTCGCAATCCTTTATTCATCAAGGGGTTATCTCTCAGAATAGCCATAGCAAATGATGATTACTCCGGGATGTCTGATGAGTCGCAATCCTTTATTCATCAAGGGGTTATCTCTCAGTTAATTCTAGAAAAGCACAACACACCAAAAGAGAGAATTGGTCGCAATCCTTTATTCATCAAGGGGTTATCTCTCAGACTGCGTTACGGCCAAGGGCCTGGGTGTCCGGTGGAATAACCAGTCGCAATCCTTTATTCATCAAGGGGTTATCTCTCAGCCGCCTTTTCTGAACGCCGTGCTCGACATCACAATAACATATGTCGCAATCCTTTATTCATCAAGGGGTTATCTCTCAGATGTTGATCCCGGGTATGTCATTGATGCAGTAGATAAGTCGCAATCCTTTATTCATCAAGGGGTTATCTCTCAGTCATTAACTGCCTGCGTTCTTTAAACGGCGAGTCGTCAGAGTCGCAATCCTTTATTCATCAAGGGGTTATCTCTCAGGGCGCTGGCACTGCAGGCGATGAAATAACCATTGTGTTTGTCGCAATCCTTTATTCATCAAGGGGTTATCTCTCAGTTTTCCAATATCGGTTGGTGCAAATGGTTCCACGAAGATTAGTCGCAATCCTTTATTCATCAAGGGGTTATCTCTCAGGCCATCACAATATTTATACGTAAAATCCTATATTTATAACTTGTGTTTCTGTAACTTCAAGTTGTCCACAGTTAATTAACCTTTGGTGGGGTAAATTATTCAGTTGTCAAAGAGCAAATTCACATTGAGATCAATATCTTATGTGTCTTACTGTAACCTGGTCCAATTTCCACCTTTGGAATGAGCTCCGTTAAGTATCATAAATAATTGGGCAATGATCAAAAATACATTTCTGGTCGATGGCTCATTTTCTATGCTTTTTTCAGCGAGATTGCAATGATTCATTAAGCCACTATCCATCCCAGGAAACTGCTCATGGCCGGATATTGTGACATCCGACAGACTTTGGACGGTATAGATGCTTGCCCTAAAGGACATAAATATCTTTGTCTTTCGTGACTTCGCCGCTGCCCAGCACGGCGATGCCGCCTTCGCACCTTGCGCAAAGGGCGTAAACCCTTATCTTATCTTCATCCGCAACAATAATCTTTGCCAGCCTTTGCAGCAATTCCTGCCGTGCGTTGTTGTCCATGATGCATTCAAAGACGCTGTATTGCACCCTGACGCCGAAATCCAGCAGGGTTTTGGCTACGTGTATCCTGCGCCTGTCATCAGGAATATCGTAGGAAACCACATAGAACATCTTCATACCTCAAGGTTAAAAGGTTTGTACTCGCTGTCGCCGCGGATATAAGCAGCCAACCTTTCCGCCTGCAGGCGAAAGCACTTGCGCGGGGATGTCCTTTCGTGCGTATCCGGATGGACAAATTCGCGATTCATATGCCGTTCGTACTGAACAAAATATGTTTTTAGCGCTTCGCGCGTCAGATACATCCCCTCACCCTTGGGATTCACGAAGAAATTCAGCGGCTTGAATATCCTGTCGTTCATGAGATAGAGGGTAAAGCGATCCACTGACGCCCGGAATTCTTCCACCAGATCGGAGGCCAGCGACGCCCGTCCGTACTCGACATGGTGAAAATAGCCCAGATAGGGATCAAAGCCCAGGCCATCCAGCAGGGACATTATCTCATTAAAAAACAGTGTATAGCCGAAAGAGAGCAGGGCGTTAACCGGATCGGGCGCGGGGTGCTTCCTGCGCCCCGCAAAAGTGAATTCGCCCAGAATCATCTTGCCGAAGCCGCCGAAATAGACGCGGGCGGCGTTTCCTTCCATGCCCATCAGCGCATTGATATCGGCGGCGTTTTCAAGTGTTGAAAGGGCGGACTGGAGCCCTGCCATTTCCGGGGCCAGATCAATATCCGAATGGTTATAAGAGAAAGTTCGCATGAGGTTGAGGCAGTTTGATATTTTCCCCCTGACGATAATCTTGGCCAGCGCCAGCCGGAAGGGAGCATCCCCGTATTTTCGGAACTGTTCGAGGCGCAATTCGATATTTTTCGTGGCGGGAGAGGTGATTTGCCCCACGATCTTGCTGCCTGAACGTGTCAGTATGGCCAGCTCCACGCCGTGTTCCAAAATCTCCCGGATGCATTGCGTGGTAACCTGAACGTTGCCGAAGATCAAGACAGCGTCGATCTTGTCGCAGGGGACATCGAGGAGAATTTCCTCATCCTTTTCCACCAGCAGACGGTTGCCAGTTTTACGGAGCACGGAGCCCTGCTCGGTGATGTAGAGGTTGGCCATAATTATGATCCCCTGTTTCTTTTCCTAACGCAGGATATTTTGAGAAGCATGAATTACGGCTAAGGCATCAAGCTGATCTGGCGTAATGTAATAGATAATGCGGTTGACATAAAGTCACCCCCTTTTATTTCTCTGGCAGCAGCTTACCTGGAAGCTGTCAATATTTCAATATCAAATGAGCATAGCAAATTGATACCCGGCGTTGCGGATTTCCTCATCCTTTTCCACAAGCAGACGGTCGCCCGTCTTGCGGAGTACGGCGACTTGCTCGGTGATGTAGAGGTGGAAGGCAGATGTGAAATGTTCAAAAATGGCGTCGAATCCGTCAAGAGACATAATCATCATTTTAGTCATGGATTGCCTCAACCCGTAAGGAAGGGATGTGCCGACGGTAATGAGAAATGATAAATATTGAGAACTTTAGCGCTCTATTTTATCGTTTACAAATTTGTATGGTGTTCCATGGCTTTCCGGGATAGCTCTTCAACCGTCATGTTTTCCCAGAGACTTTTCCGCCATTCTGTATAGTCGAAATTATCGCGCTTGATGAGGGCTATGAATCGCTCTGCCTCGACCAGATCAAGCTTCTCAAAAATAGCCTGGAAACCTTCGTGCTTGATCAACATATCAGTTTTCATTTTATACCTCCAAATTAATGAATCCCACCGGATTGATTATTTTTATGTCAATGACAGACGTCCGCCTCGCTAAAATGCCTTTATCCACGGTCATAAGAAAGTCAGCCTTACATTCCAGAGCGCAGGCGATGTGAAGGGAGTCTTTAATACCGAATCCGGCCTCATGAAATCGTGACGCATCTGCGACTATTGTCGCCGATGCTATGATCGTTCTGGCAGCAATCGCATGCTACAGGTAAATTGAGCTTCTCGCATCAATGTCGGGATTGGCACTGTTTTCATAGTCAAGCATGTAGCTCCATGCGAGCTCAATCTCCCCATCCTTGATCTTGCGCTGAATAAAGAGCTTTGCTTCTGTTTCAAGATAAATACGCGGCTGCGATTGATCGTCGAAAGGACGACTAAAGCAACACAGATCCATATATACGAGCATAGGCATTACTCCTTTTTATGACCCTTTGATTATAGCGTGCCAACGAGTTGGTGTCTATTTTCTTTTTTCCGGGCGAGGTAATTGCAAAAGTCCTCCGTTTGTCATTCCGAACGAAGTGAGGAATCTAAGAGGTATTGATATCAAAAGATTTCTCCCTTTGGTCGAAATGACAGTTGATGCTTTTTTTGACTTTTGCAATTACCCAATCCCTGCAAAATACCTATCATGGAAAGTGCGGAATGCGGAATGCGGAATAAGGAATCGCCACGGATTCAATGGCGCGATACCGATGCTGCCATAGCTGTTGCAGATTTTGTGGATCGCGACACGGACCATGTCAATCTTCTCCTTTCCCTCAAACGGTCTCTTATGGATAAATTCGGCATGGCGGACATTTCATACGCCCATCATCGTATTGATATTGGCGGCGGATAATAGAGCACCTTTTTCACTTTTTTCTGCCTGCCGAAGGGGACCAGCGCCATGCTGCGGATGAAGGTGACGCCCAAAAATTTAAATCCCTGGTCGAAATTTACCACCTCCCCTTCGTCCAATTTGAGAAGGAGCTTTCCCAAAATTTCTTTTGAAAACTCCAGCGCTTCTTGGGCCTTGTCCGGCGACTTGCAGAGGATGATAAAATCGTCGGCATAACGGACGATCCGATATCCCTTTTGGAGAAAAGCTTCGTCAAGCTCGTCCAGAAAAAGATTGGCAAGAACCGGGGAAATCGGCGAGCCTTGGGGGATTCCCTGATCTATGACGGTTATTGCTGTGCCGTCCCAGACCTCCGCCTTTATCCATTTTGAGATAAGATTTAAGATGTCACTGTCGTTGATGTACTTCTCGACCTTGCTCATAAGCAGATCATGGTCAACGGTATCAAAAAAGGCGTCTATATCGGCCTCGACAACCCATCGGTAGCCTTGATCGTAATATTCCTTGATGCGTTGGACGGCCATCTTCACGGAACGGCCTCGCCGGTAGGCAAAACTGCAATCCTCAAATTCCTTTTCCAATATGGGCTCAACATATTGTAGAACCGCCGTCTGCGCCACCCGGTCGCGCACGCTGGGAATGGACAAAGCCCGCGCCTCGCCCGTGCCATTTCCTTTCTCTACAAGGATTTTCAGAAGAGGGAGAGGGGTGTAGGTCTTTTGCCGGAGTTCGTTTTGCAGCGCGGCAAGGTTCCGCTCAAGATGCCTTTCAAACTGGCTGATACGCACGCCGTCTGCACCCGGCCCGCCGTGGTTTTCTTTGACGCGCTGGAAGGCGGATTTGAGTGCGTCGGCATTGAATGAACTTTCATGCATCTACTGCACTTTGCCAGAGTCTTTCCCAATGATTCTTAAACGCATCAAAGGGGCTTGTATACATTTCGTTTTTCTCCACAATCATAACAGGGGAATCACTGCCCCGCTTTCCCTTCTCAAGTATCCCGACATATATCTTTCGGTCATCTATTAGATATGTCCACCATGGGGAGAACTCGTCATACAACTTTATCTCTATCCGACCTTCTTTAAAAGCGATTGTGTTTTTAAGAACTGATATTGCACCTCCTATTCTATTGCTTGTAGCGTCTGCCGCTTCCTCTATGGTTTTCCTTGCCTCAGGCGAAAGGTCTTCCAACTTTATATTAAGGTCATAACCTTTTTGGAAGGCCTCTTGTTTTTTCAGTGAATTAGAACCAGGTTTCATGAGAAGTATCCTGTAGTTCGAAAGTGGATTCTTTTCAATCCATCTCCTGAATAGCTCGAGAATAGAATCGGCGCTGATGCCGAGATAGCAAAAAGACCTTTTTGCCTCCTGCCAGACTTTAGAGTTTTCTCCGAGACTGAAACTGTAGTAGTAGCCTGCGCTACCTGAGCGAATAAACTTGAGCATTCTTCCATACTTATTCCAAAGCCAGAAATAGGAGATTACAATGAGAATAATAACGGATGACAGAAATCCAGTCCAGAAGTTGCCGGAAAAAATACCAACTACTGCACCACCAGCCAAGCCAGAAATAAAATTCACAAGCAGGTCCCGAAAGAACATCTTCGGGCTAAGAAAGTACTCAGCCATCCTTAGTCTCCTTCTTTTGCAAAATACCATATTCACCGATATTAAAGGTTGTTTCCTCCATTAAAACAGACCCAGGCATCCAGCAGATATCTGCCCTACTGATTTGTTGACCAAAACCAACTTTCTTTTTCCCTTCTTCGTTCATCACCTCACCCCAGTCTCTACCGACAAGTGGTTCGACGTCCCCTTTGATTCTTAAGTCTTGATTGATTGATGTGTGGGCCGGGACGGCATGGCCGGAGGGAATTGTTACTTCCGGCTTGTCTTTGTCAGGGGGTAGTGCGAGACCGAATACCTTTTCATCTTCTATCTCACGATACAAGACTAACCTCCCCCAACCATATTTTCTGTCGCCGCCAACAAAGATTTCTTTAATTGCATCTTTTATGGCTGCCCATTTATATTCGGTATCATCGCTGATAAAGATGTATCCAACAAAATAGACAGGCTCCTGCATCTTCTTCCCTTCGTTATAAATCATGGGCACAATAAACTCAGATTCATGCAACGTCTCATCTTCCGCCGTATTCGTATCGGGTGTTACGGCAGTTTGACCAAAAGACCTAATAAAAAGCTGTTCAAATTCCGGCCCCAAGAACTTTCCATATTGTAACCCTTTGTCTGTAAATTCCGGCAATAATGGAGAATGGAGATCAAGGGCAGGGTAGAAATAGCTGAACAAGATGTATTTTTTTAGTATGTTACCAATTGTCTTATATTCGGATGTGCCTGGTACACCTAATGTTCTTGTTAAATTTGCCGTTGCCGCGCCCCACATATTTTTCCCGGTAATGTAATAGCGGGTAAGTTTTATATACCCCAGGGTATGCCATCCGATATGAATAGGACTTTTTGCCTGATAAACCAATCTGTATGCGGTCCAAGCCATTATTCGCCATCTCCTTCAGAGTCTGCCGTTTTCTGCTTACCTGATGCCTTTGCATGATAGCGGGCATAAACAAGTGTGCGCTCAAGAAGCTCTTTGGAAAAGAGAAGCTCATCCAGATTGTCTCTAAACCTTTCACGGAGCGCCGGAAGCGGATCAGTATCAGTACTGAAAAGATGCCCCAATATTTCCGGTTGCTTGAGAAACTTAAATGCTTTTATCTGTAATTTACTAGCTTCTTCGGATTTCTTTGCCGAGAGATACAAGAAAAAAGCATAGACTCCGTCTTCCTGAAGCACGCCCAGGGCTTTTGTAATCAGTGTATCATCATGATCCTCTGCGGCCAACTCGGCTCCATATTCCGCGCATTTCATATCTAAGATTTTCATGGAAGTATCCTCGCTTATTCAAGATATTTTAGACGTCCCATACCCCGTGTATTCATTCCTCCGACTCCCAAAAATTCCATCAGCTTAATGCCTTTTTCCACATTATCCCTAATCCACTCCCACCCTTCGCCACTGGGTTTACCGGTTTGTATCCTGAAAGTCGTATAAAGCGCACACTTTAAGTAAAAAACAGTACTTCTAATCACGATTTTCAAACGAAAGTCGCGATTTTTTGTTGCTTTTTATAGTGTACGTATATTATAGTATGCGAACACT
>JBAQLR010000092.1:0-6320 GCA_049302035.1 Syntrophales bacterium | reverse complement strand
CGTCCGTGCCGGTGCCCATGGCGATCCCCACGTGCGCCTGGGCTAAGGCGGGGGCATCGTTAATGCCGTCACCGGCCATGGCAACCATGCGGCCTTCGTCTTGGAATTTCTTTACCACGGCAGCTTTTTCATCGGGCAAGACTTCGGCTACCACCTCGTCGATGTTGAGTTTCCTTGCCACTGCCTGAGCCGTGACCCGGTTGTCGCCCGTGAGCATGACAATCCGGATATTTTCGTCGTGCAATTGCCGAATCGCCTCGGGAGTGCTTTCCTTGATCGGATCGGAGACGGCGACCAGACCGACCGGCTTCCCTGCTACCGCCACGAACATGACCGTCTGCCCTTCGGCCCGCATTTCTTCCGCTTTGGCAAAGAGCGATTTAGCGTCAATGCCTGTTTCTGCCAATAATTTCTCAGTGCCGAGCAACACCTGGCGTCCATCCACTTGCCCGGATACGCCCTTGCCCGTATGAGAATTAAATTCTTTCACTTCGGCAAGCGTCATGTCCCGTTCTAAGGCGGCTTCCACAATGGCCGCCGCCAGGGGGTGTTCACTGCTTCTTTCCAGGCTGGCAGCCAGTTTTAGCAGGTCCGCTTCCTCTATATCAACGGCGACGATTCCCGTCAGTTTCGGCTTGCCCAGTGTCAGCGTCCCCGTCTTGTCCACCACCAGGGTGCCGATCTTGCGCATGGTTTCGATGGCCTCGGCGTTCTTGAACAATACCCCCATGGTTGCGCCCCGGCCGGTGGCCACCATGATGGACATGGGAGTGGCCAGTCCCAGGGCGCAGGGACAAGCAATGATCAAAACGGAAACGGCGGCAACAAGTGCGTAGGCGAGACGGGGTTCGGGTCCGAAGAAATACCAGCTGCCGAAAGCAAGGAGGGCGGCGGTAATCACCGCCGGCACAAAATAACCGGCCACCTGATCGGCCAGTTTCTGGATCGGCGCCCGGCTGCGCTGTGCTTCGGCAACCATCTTGACGATCTGCGCCAGCATGGTCTCAGAACCGACTTTCCGGGCCTCCATGATGAGCGCTCCTTTGCCGTTGACCGTGGCGCCGGTCACGTTGTCGCCGGTCTTTTTTTGCACGGGAATCGGTTCGCCGGAGATCATGGACTCATCGACGGAGCTGGCTCCCTCCAGCACGATCCCGTCCACGGGGACTTTTTCTCCCGGCCTGATGCGCAGATGATCACCTTTTGCTACCTGTTCCAGGGGAACATCCTCCTCTGTGCCGTCGGCGTTGACCTTGCGGGCAATTTTGGGGGCCAGTCCCAGCAGGGCTTTGATGGCGGCGCCGGTCTGGCTGCGGGCTCGCAATTCCATGACCTGGCCCAAAAGAACCAGGGTAACGATGACCGCCGCCGCCTCGAAATAAGTGCCGACAATGCCCGCGGCGCTCCGCATGGCGGCCGGGAAAATCTCCGGGAAAAGGACGGCTGCGAGACTGTAGGCATAAGCGACGGTTACACCCAGGCCGATCAGCGTAAACATGTTGAGGCTTTTATTGATCACCGACTGCACGCCCCGCACAAAAAAGGGCCAGCCGGCCCAGAGAACGACCGGCGTAGCCAGGATCAATTCAAGCCAGTTCAGGGTGGCGGCGGAGAAAAGCTGTGCAAGCAGGCGGCCGCCGGGCAACATCTCCCGCATCGCGATAAACATCAGGGGAACGGTGAGGATGGCCCCGAAGATGAACCGTTTTTTCATGCTCCGGTATTCCGAATTATCCTCTTCGCCATCAAGGGTGATGACGCGGGGTTTCAAAGCCATGCCGCATTTCGGGCAGGCGCCGGGATGGTCCTGCCGAATCTCGGGATGCATGGGGCAGGTATATTCCGTTCGGGTAGCCGCAAGGGGCGTGAGCGGCTCCAAAGCCATGCCGCATTTCGGACAGGGACCCGGCCCTTCCTGCTTTACTTCGGGATGCATGGGACAGGTATAGATGCGCCCCGGAGAAGGGATTTTTTCCGTACCCGGTGGCGCATCGAAGGCGCCGCCTGCATAATGGAGGGCATCGTTCTTGAATTTATTCAGACAGGCGTCACTGCAAAAATAGTAGGCTTTTCCCTGATATTCATACTTGGTGAAGGCAGTTTCATCCTCCGTGCCCATGCCGCAAACCGGATCAAGATATTGCGCTCGATGGGACTGAGCCTGCTGACTTTCCTGGGTCAAACGGTCATCGTCGTGCGGCGCCATTGCTCTTTCCTCCTTGATGAAACGAAAGTATCTGTTATTCCTCTACCTCTGACACACATTTCTTATTATTCCAACGCCTGTTCCAGGTCTTCCTGGAGATCATCTACATGCTCAATACCTACGGAAAGACGCACCAGGTTGTCTTTGATGCCCATTTTTTCCCGCTGTTCCCGGGTGAAGATGCTGTGGGTCATTTTTGCGGGACAACTGACGAGGGATTCTACCCCGCCCAGACTTTCCGCCAGTGTAAACAGTTTTAACCTGCCGACAAATGTTTCCACCTCCGCAAAACCGCCTTTTAACTCCAGACCAATCATCCCGCCATACCCTGCCATCTGCCTGCGGGCCAGATCGTGATCTTTATGGTCGGCCAGCCCCGGATAATAAACACGCCCCACCTGGGGGTGGCTTGCCAGACAGGCCGCAAGCGCAGCGGCATTCTTTTCATGCTCCCGCATCCTGATACCCAGCGTCTTCAGCCCCCGGAGCGTCAGCCAGCAATCCCAGGGCGAGGGGACGGCCCCGGCATTGCACTGATAACTTTTCAACAAACCGTTGATTGCTTCCTCCGAGGTGATGGTGGCGCCGCCAATGATATCGCTGTGCCCGGCGATGTATTTCGTGGTGCTGTGCACGACAATATGGGCGCCATACTCCAGCGGCCGCTGAAAATAAGGGGTGGCAAAGGTGTTATCCACCGCCAGCAGACAATCATGCCGACACGCCACCTCGGCAAGCTTTGCCAGATCGACAATCTTCAGGAGCGGGTTGGTGGGCGTCTCCACCCAGATCAGCCGGGTGCGGGGCTTGATTGCCGCCTCACAGGCGGGGATATTATCGGTCTCAACATAGCTGATCTCCAAGCCCCATGGACTGAAGACCCTTTCCAGGAGCCGGTAGGTGCCGCCATAGATATTGTCGCCCACAACTACATGGTCGCCCTGCTTGAGCAGGGCATGAAAAACGGCAGTAGTCGCCGCCACCCCGGAAGCAAAGGCCAGCCCGAACCTGCCGCCTTCCAGGGAGGCCAGCACCGTCTCCAAAACCTCCCTGGTAGGATTACCCGCCCGGGAATATGCATAGCCCCGGGGCATGCCGATGGCATCCTGCTCGAAGGTGGAAGTCTGGTAGAGCGGGGGAATAACCGCGCCTGTAAACGGGTCGGGTTTCTGCCCCAGATGGATGGCCCTAGTTTCAATCTTCATGCTCATTTTACGGTCCCTGCCCCTGATATAATCAATAATTGTGCCAAGCCCCCGCGTTACATTATGCAGAACTATCACGGTTCTATATACCATACATGCTTGTTTGGCAATCAGTCTGACGCATATTCTCCATTAAAGTGTACAATATTCGTCAGACTGGTTGCTTTATTTTCCCAATTATCATAAGAACGGATCACCGATGTTACCAGCGGTAAAATGGGACAATATGGGAAAAACGACAAACACCGGACGTTTCGCCTTTCTCTTGATTTCCGTCATCACCATAAGTTTATCGCATTACTTCACCCCTCTCAGCCTGCCGATGCTTCACGACATTTTCCAACGGCTTTACTACCTCCCGATCATTCTGGCCGCTTTCTGGTTCGGCTTGCGCGGCGGTCTGGCTTGTGCCGTGCTGGTAAGCCTGGCCTATGCTCCCCATATCCTCTTCCAGTGGGGGGGACACCTGACCATAGAACTGGAAAAGTATCTGGAGCTCGTTCTCTACAACGTCGTCGGGGGGATTACGGGCTTTCTTTCCGAAAAGGAAGGGACGCGCCGTAAACAACTGGAAAAGACAGCCCTGGGCCTGGAGAAATCATTATTGCAGCAACACCGTCAGGCAGAATTGATTATTAAAATAGAAGAACAGTTGCGCCGGGCGGAGCGCCTCTCCACCATCGGTGAATTGGCCGCAGTCCTGGCGCACGAAATACGCAACCCCCTCGGCTCCATCAAAGGCACGGCGGAAATCTTGAAGGACGATTTTTCCCCCGGCGACAAGAAATATGAATTTCTGGAAATTCTGGTCAAGGAATCAAACCGACTGAACCACGTCGTGGAAGATTTTCTCCGTCTGGCAAAGCCACAGCCGCTCACAACGGGAAACTGTGACGTCCTGGAGGAACTACACAATATCATGACGCTGGTTACCGCAGAAGCGAAACGCCGCCGCATCCAACTGGAACTGAAGTCGGCCCCGTTGCCGCAAATTCAGGGCGACCATGAAAAATTACGGCAAGCCTTCCTGAACATCGTGCTAAACGCCCTTCAGGCCACACCGGACCGCGGTGCCGTCACCATTACGGCAGCGCCCGAACAGGGGCAACAGGCCATTACTATCTGCGTTACCGATACCGGCCCGGGCTTGCCGCCTGGGGCGCGCGAGCAGATTTTTGCGCCTTTCTATACCACCAAGGGGGAAGGCGTCGGCCTGGGTCTGGCGATTGCCAAAAAGATCATCGCAGGCCATGGCGGGCACATTGAGGTGGAAAACGCGCCGGGAGGGGGCGCCACCTTCTGTATCCGGCTGCCGGAAAACCCGGAAAGAGAGAGTGAATGGAACAGGAAATCCTCGTAATTGATGACGATGTCTCCCTGCGCCGCGTGCTGGAATACAATCTCCAGGAAGAGGGGTATGAGGTCTGCACGGCGGCCACCGGCGAGGAGGGATTGGAGATATTTGCCCGGCGCCAACCGCCTCTGGTCATCACCGACATGAAAATGCCCGGGATGGATGGCCTGCAGGTGCTTAAGGAGATCAAGAAACAGGCGCCCGATACCCTGGTCATCATCATCACCGCTTTCGGAGCCGTCGATGCCGCCGTGGAGGCCATGAAAATCGGCGCCTATGACTACATCACCAAACCATTCAATCGCGCGGCGCTGCGGCTTACGGTGCAAAAGGCGCTACAGTTCAACAGGCTCGCGGCGGAGAACCGTCAGCTCCGGGCTGAGCTGACGAAGCTTGACGATTTTGGCAAGATCGTAGGCGTTTCCGGAAAAATGCAAAATATTCTGGACGTGGTCCGCAAGGTTGCCGATACGGAGGCCACAGTGCTGATCACCGGCGAATCGGGCACCGGCAAGGAGCTGGTCGCAAGAGCAATCCATTCCCTGAGTTCCCGCCGGGCAGGCCCCTTCCTTCCCATCAACTGCGCGGCCATCCCCCCGGATTTGCTGGAAAGCGAACTCTTCGGCCATGTGAAAGGCGCCTTTACCGGCGCAATCAAGGACAAGCAGGGGAAATTCCGCCAGGCGGACGGCGGCACGCTTTTTCTCGATGAAGTGGGTGAACTGCCCCTTTCCATGCAGCCCAAACTGCTGCGTGTGCTCCAGGAAAGACTCGTGGAGCCGGTGGGAGGAAAAGGCCCGCAGAAAATCGACGTGCGGATTATCGCCGCCACCAACAAGGACCCGGAAGCGGCTATCGCCGTCGGCGCTTTTCGCGAGGATCTCTATTACCGGCTGGCAGTCATCCCCATCCACCTGCCGCCTCTGCGGGAGCGGCAGGTGGATATCCCGCTCTTGATCAGGCATTTCATCGCCAAACATGGCGACAACAAGATCACCCTGAGCCCTGCGGCCCAGACGGCGCTGACGAACTACGCCTGGCCCGGCAACATCCGGGAGTTGGAAAATGCCGTGGCGAGGCTGATCATCATGCGCCAGGGAGATGCCATTACTCTGGCAGATATTGCAGATAAGATGCGCGGGGGAGGGGAGAGCCGTGCCAACAGGGTAATCAACCTGCCGGAGGCAGGATATTCCTTGGAACAATTGGAAAAAGAGGTGGTGCTGGAGGCTTTGCGGCGCCACAACTGGAACCAGACTGCCGCCGCCCGTTTCCTTCAGATTCCCCGGCATGCGCTGATCTACCGGATGGGAAAGTTCGGCATTACCCCGGAGGGGAAAAGTAAGATCGGGAATTAAACCGGCCTGGCTGATAAGAGAGCGCCTGCGGCGCACACCTCGACCCTCTGGTTCCTTCTCCCTGGGCCCGCTGGATATTCGATAAACTACCCGGTGGAAAAGAACTCATGGCGCAAACATACTGCCAAGTGCATCAAGACAGCCATGGAGGCATTTAATCCCGGCGACACGGTGCGATACGAAGATGAAAACGGATA
>JBAQLR010000091.1:0-61872 GCA_049302035.1 Syntrophales bacterium | reverse complement strand
CGTAGAAGTAACCGGCGCTGCGCGGCTTTATTGCGCAGCGTCCGGTTGACTGCCGGGTTGGGGGCCATGCGCCCCCTTGGCTGCTTCTTCGCACTGCTTCAGTAGTTTTATCTGTTCAGCCATTGGCAGATCGCGAAAGTCCGGGACATTAGCACCAATGATTTTGGCCGGGCCGTTGCTTGTGATTATGTAACCACCATCGCCATCGACTTCAAGGAGTTGGAAGGAACTACCGCAGGAAGTGCAAAAAAGCTCTGTTCTCGCATGCGGGGGAACCCACGTTCTCGTCTCACCGCACATACATGTGAGTGGAATTGCTGCACTTGAGCCGATCAACCCGGTTTTGATGAAGAAGAAGTACTTCGAGTTACGAGTGGCAATCGCATCAGAAAGCGCAGCGGCATTTTGATGCAGTAACGCGGAAAATTTCTCTGCCTGAGATTTCAGCATCAGCTTCTCTAAGCATTGGACAAGGCTTGGAATGTATGTGGCGAGTAAAGCCTTACATGCGGTTTCGAGTACTTCGTATTTCAACTCACTGAAGTTTTCCGTGCTCGGTAGATATGGGCCGTCGTCGTCGCCGAAGATGACCTCCGCGCCAGCTGTAGATGTGAAGAAGGTAGATGTGTAACCAATGTGAGTGAACTCAGAGGAAAACTTGAATAGGTTTTTCAGATCATCCGGCAGCTCTGGGTCCGTTGGCGCGCCGAGGACAGAGAAAAGGAAATCGACCTTCTGAGAAAAAGTGCTGTGGTTGCATTCAGTGATATGAGACTTTGTCCAATCCTTGAATTTGATAGTTCCAAACTCGTTCAGTGCGCTTTCGACCTCGGTATTGAACAATGCATGAGCCAGGGACTTCGTCGCGTACTTGCTAAAGCTGTTGAGGGAGACGAGGACGTGATAATTGAACGACTTTGGATCAAGCAGATATAGCTGATAGGAATCAGAGACGATGCTGTCTATGTACTGTCGGGTTGCAGTAACGAGATCGTTATAGTCGTCGAAGCCTCTCGAAAGCGCCGACACACTTTCTAAGGTAATGTGCGCCCGTTCATCTGGAACCGTAAGTGCAGCAAGCTTCTCGAAGACAGAAAAGCTATTGAGTTGAAGCCGGCTGACTATTGGGACAAACGCATTCAGATCGGTGCCGGACTTGTACTGCGGATTCAGATGCGAATCGTTCGTGAGGGACGACTCAATCTGTTTATGTAAGCCTCGCAACTTGCCGATGGCATTCGCGAACGCCTTGTTCAAGAATGCAATGTTGCTGCAAAGAACACGATAGTTACTGAGGGCAGCGGAATTCTTGCGCTCAGTGAGGTTCGACGCAATCTTCTTCAGAACGTCAATCTCGTTCATGGTTCCTATGGCCCCCAACAAGTTATTCTATAGTTTCTGGATATCTCCGCAATGATCCGGATTCCGCGGGACGCCGGAATATGACCGCGAGATTGTATCTTGGCACTCATGGCCTGCCGGCTTCCCCTATCCCGTTTTAAAGCCGGTCGGTTGCTTATAAAGCTCTTGACAGAAATTATGCAAGGGGTTATTTTCCTACTTCCGGATATCATGTCAAAATTAAGGTTATCATGAAAGACGGAGATCTCCGCATGCTGGCAATCCCTACTGCATTGCAGTCGCAATTTGATGAGCAGCTTCAAATCAGGGCAGTCCCGATCGCCCTGCGTGAGCTTTATAAAAAGTGCCTTCTCTATTATCCGGACTTCTGCCGAAAGTATAAATTTCCTCCCAGGCAGGAAAAGAGCCTGCCCCCGTTCCTCAAGAAATTGCAGGATAAGCAGCAATCCAAGAGGCAACAGGGGCAGGCCGCGGCGGCAATCACACTCTATTACGACATCTTGAGGGAATTGGGGAAGCTCGGCGCTGCCCCTCCGCTTCAACCTGCCGTACCGGCGATTTGTGTCCCTTCCAACGAGATAAAGAAGATGTCCATCACTGAGACACCGACCATGCAGGCACGGTCCGAAACAATTCCGTCAACCCCCTTAGGTCGTCCCACCCCAAAGTCAAATATCCAAAACTCATCGGGTCCATCGAGTTTGCCGGGAAAGACTCGCCCCGAACCGGCAGCACTGACCGATCCCGGACCTCTCCCCGCAGTACCGGAAATGGGCACTTCCTGGAGATCGGAATACGCCGGGTTGACGGATGAACTGAGGTTTAAAGCGTTTACACGCGGCCGTCTATATTGACAAATTGCCAACCAAACTTGCAAAAGGAGGATTTATGTCGGAAATCAAAGACGTAACCATCAGAACGGTAAAGGGAATGGATCTAAAAGCCCTGATTGACATCGACGCGAGGTTGCTGGGGCAAGCACGTCCGGAGTTTTGGCGCATGAAATTGGAACTTCTGGAGCATCGCCCCCCCATTGCTTCCCTCGTGGCGGAAACTGATGGAAAAGTGGTGGGATATATTACGGGAGATGCGAGCGGCTGGGAATTCGGCATCCCCAACACCGTAGCCTGGTTTGACACCATCGGGGTGGACCCGGCTTATCAAAACCGGGGGATCGCGAACAAACTTCTGCAGGAAATGGTCGCCAACCTTAAAAAAGTCGGCGTCACGACCATTTATACCGACGTTAACTGGCGGGACTGGGATCTAGTGAAGTTCCTGGACAAGGTGGGGTTCAGCCGGGGCGACATGATCAATCTGGAGCTTAAAGTGTAGGCAACCCCGGAATTTATTGGCAAGAGCGGCTTCGTAAAAATGCCCTCCGACAAACAGCGGCTGGCTCAAGTATGTTCATGAGCCAGCCGCAAAAAACCCGTTAAATCAGTACTAGCCCTGCAAAGACGCTAACTCCGATCCACTGAAAAAATAGCCGATTTCAAATGCCGCTGTGTCTGGCCCATCAGAACCATGGACCACATTTTTCTCAATGTCCGTGGCAAAATCCTTGCGAATCGTTCCCTCGGCAGCCACCCGGCAGTCCGTTGCCCCCATCAGTTCCCGGTACCTGGCAATCGCGTTTTCTCCCGTAAGCACCATCACCACAATCGGGCCGGAGGACATAAAGTCCGTGAGGCTCGCAAAAAACGGTCTTTCCCGATGGACGGCGTAAAAACCCCCGGCTTGTCCTTTTGTCATGCGAACCATCTTCATGGCGGCGATTTTCAGATCATTTTGTTCCAAACGCCTGCTTACCTCGCCAATCAGCCCCCTGGCCACTCCATCGGGCTTGATAATGGATAAAGTGCTTTCCATAACTAACTCCTTCCTTCCCCTTAATCAATTTCCTGCGGCCAGCCATAGCAGATGCAGGGAAGCAAGTCAACTTACTAATAAGTTAATGATAGCTGGGCGTGACTTGCTCCAGCTTATTCCGTATCGCCAGACCAATCTTTTCCAGGATGTAGGGTTTTTGAACGTAAGCGCCGGGACCAAGTTCTACGGCTTTGACGATCTGGTCCGATTCAGAATAACCACTGACAATAATGGCTTTCTGCCCCGGGCGTATGGCGCGCACCTGCCGGTAGGTCTCCAAACCATCGATGCCAGGCGCCATAATCATATCCAGCACCAAAAGGTCAACCTCGTGATTCTTCAGATAACACACGGCTTCTTCACCGCTGGAAACCGTCTGCACCTGATAGCCAAGTCTCGTCAGCATATCCATCGCTACTTCCTGTTGTTCATTGACATCGTCCACCACTAAAATCGATTCACCCCGGCCCATGTACTGCTCGACGGTGTTCTTAGGCAAAGACTCGCTCAGTGGTTGTCGCGTAACGGGGAAGTAAAGCGTAAAGGTGCTTCCCTTGCCCTCCTCGCTTTGTACGTCTATGTAGCCCTTATGATCCCTCACTGCTCCCCAGACCACCGCCAACCCCAGGCCTGTTCCGCTCCTTCCCATAGTCTTCTTTGTGAAGAAAGGTTCAAATATCTTATCTAAATTGGCCGGAGCGATTCCTTCGCCATTGTCGGATATTGACAAAACCACATAATCACCTACCCGGACTTCGTCGTAACCATGAATATTTTTATCCAAACAACGATTTTCTGTCCTGATCGTCACCTCGCCACGGCCGGAAATCGCTTCAGAGGCATTCGATACCAAGTTCATCAGTGTTTTTTCCAAATGGAGGGGCGATCCCTCGACATTCAGCAGGTCCTTGTCCAGATCAGACCGAAAGGTCACCAGGGGGTGATACGCTTGCAACTTTTCAAACACCGGGGTTTTGATGAAATTGGCAATGATCGAGTTAAGATCGACAATTTCTGCGACGGGAACATTCCGCCTGGCCAAGGTCAGGAGATCCTGCACGATTGAGGCGCCCTTCTCGCTAGACCTCAGAATGGCATCGGCATATCTTCGCAGTGGATCTCCGTCGGAGATTGCCAAAAGCATTAATTCCGAGTATCCCACCAGCACCCCCAGCACGTTATTAAGATCGTGAGCCACCCCGCCGGCCAAAGCACCCAGCGCCTCCATTTTCTCGGAGCGACGCAAGCGTTCCTCCAGCTTCTGGCGCTCTGCTTCCAGTTGCTTACGCTCGGTTATATCACGCGCAATACCCTGGGTGTAGAGAAAACGCTTATCCGGTTCCTGAATGGCGTAATCGGGCACATCCCACTGTCCGCGGGCGGAAAGTACCAGATAAGTAAATTTAAGATCATAATCACAGCCCCCCTGCTCTTTGTGAAGCAGGCGCACCTCAAGATTTTTTGTGCGTCGCTCCCCGATGCGCCGTTCTACAAAATGGTCCCGGGATTTTTGCCGATCCCCGGGGCACACTATTTCCTCGAAGGGCAGACCAACAAGTTCCTCCGGATCGTAACCCAACTGCTGCACCGCCTGCGAGATAAAGAGAATCGTTCCATCCTCCTTGAGACGATAAATAATGTCCGGGGTAAGATCAATGAGCGAACGATAATTTTCCAGGCTTTCCAGCAGTTCACTCCCGTCGAGCTTGCTGGTGCTGTCAAGTATTTCCTGTGAAATATTCATGGGCTAATTCTCTCAAAAAGGGTAACGTTCCTGACACCATGAGCATGACAATTTTATCGCTTCCATTCCCAGGAGGTGATCGATACTCTTATTATCGGTCTTTTGCCGCATAACTTCAGTGGAATTATGAAACGCAAAAGTTATGCCAAATTTATCGATACAAGGCATGGCGCGACAGATGAACGAGCTGGCGATGGACCAGGTAATGAATATCAGCCGCATATAGCACAGAGAAGGATGAACATCTCTGAGCTATGTGCGAATGCCTAATCCATCCGGAAGAATTACTTAGAAATCCTTGAAATCCAATCCTCCAGGGGGATTACCTGATCGGGACGGGTAATCTGTCCGCCCTAGAGTTTTTTGTTGCTGTCATAATGCTGGTAGTGAGGGGCAATGGTTGGGTTTTCAAGTTCATCGCTACTGATCTTGGCCATCATCTCCAATGTGGCAATGTCCAGCTTCAAGCGCCTGATCTTCGCATCAAGGACAGGAATCGTTTGCTTGAACTTCTTTCGTTGGGATATCTCCATAAATGGTTTTTCTGCAAGCTGTTTCATCAGCTCTTCCCGCATAACCGTTAGCTCTGTCAACTGCTTCCTTAGTAAAGCTTTCCTGTCCATTTCAGAGGGAACGTTTTCTGCAACCGGCTTGATTTCAGAAACAGCCGTTTTTATTGCCGGGGCACAAGGCTGAGCCACTGGTTCCACCGTCGCCGCAACAACTCCCGTCGCCGCTGATTTAACGGATATATCAACAACAAATGCACCCTTCTCCGTGGAAAAAGGAATGGAAATGCAGGTACTGTCCAATATGGGTGCGAGCAAATGGCTTTTTCCGTGAACCACCGCGGGCAAGGCGGCATAGACCTTCATCCCGTCCCTTTCGAGCGAGGTAGCGGCGGCAGCTAATATCGTCTGGGTAATTTCACGAACCACATCAAAAACTTCCCCGACGACAACAGTATGGGAGGCGCCCTGCATGCTACTAACAATATGGCATATATCGGCCTCGGTGAAACTGATGGTCAGTGAACCTACGGCATAGCCCGTGATACCGATAATACCGGAAACATCACCTGCGGCAACACCGCTCTCTTTCATATAAAGCTTGCCTGGCTGAATATCCATAAAAGCGAGCTTTCTCATGGTCTCCACCGTACCATGGATAAAGGGATTGATAAATTTTACGTCCACCTGAAGAGCCCTCCTCAAAGCAAGTTCCTATCAAATATTACAAAGCGATTTCTAATCCCTCGTAGGCGATAAAAAAAGGGCGCGCCGCTGCCGAGGTTATGAACTTTTCCCGCAGACAGCCGTGAATTTGATCAAGCTCCTCATCACTGCGTTGCGGTTCATGGTGGGTAAAATAAAGGGCTTTGGCGCCTGCTTTCTCAGCCATGGCAATACACGCGTCATAGGTGCCGTGGCCCCATCCCCTTTTTGCCTGATATTCCTGCTCCGTATATGCAGAGTCGGCAATCAGTATGTCCACCCCACGGATAAAATCCGCGAGCATGGCGTTTTTCCTGGAGATAAGGTGTTCATATTCATCGTAGTAATCGTCTCCGGGATGGTAAATATTATACAAGGGTTCGGCGTCTCCCGTGAAAAATAGACTTTTGCCGTGGCAATCGATCCGGTAGCCGAAATTGATAACCGTGTGGTTCATGATGATATTCGTAACCTTTGCTGATCCTATCGCTATGGTTTGACCATCGGAGAGAGATCTATACTGCATGTCCGCCTTTAGTTCCGCCTCACGAACGGGGAAGTAGCAATACTCCATCTGGCGGCCTAGCACATCCCTAATGTCTCGCTGCAAAACCGGATCAAAGGCGCCGTAGATCCGGATATTGTTCATAGGTATAAAAATCGGGGTAAAAAAAGGAAGTCCCTGAATATGATCCCAATGGGTATGGGTGAGAAAGATGGAGCATGATAGGGGCATTTTTTTCAGCAAGCTCTGGGCAAGAGGATAGATGCCGCTGCCGGCATCAATAATTATCGTCTGCCCATCATCCGTTTCCACCTCAATGCAAGTGGTGTTGCCGCCGTATCTCATTGTTTTCAGCCCTGGCGAAGGTATCGAACCGCGCACGCCCCAGAAGCGTATTTTCAAATCATCACCCCGAAATCATGCTAACTTACTAATTTTTAATGAATATCATTGCCTTTTCCATTTCCGCGCCGACATCGCCCAGAGAGTTTATAACAGCGCCCTCAGCGGTGTCGAAAAGATCGGATATCGTTTGGGGAAGCTTTTCTATAATATTTTCTCCACTGTAGCCAAGTTTTAGTTCCTTGCCTATCTGGTTGGCCGCCGAGACGGCCGCCATAATCAGCGAACTTTCCCGGTTATGACCATGGTGCTCTCGTAAACAGGCCACCAGAGGGAGCGGCAGACGCCATTTTTCTCCCAGAAGAGAGCCGACTTGCGTGTGATCGGCGGTAAAAACTATCTGTTCCGCTTCATAAAGGTGGATCCCCTCCTCGCTGGCCATGGTAAGCGCTTTATTAAATTCGTGGGGCAGAAAATGGGCAAGAACAATCTTCCCGAAATCGTGTAGCAGACCGGATAAAAAAAAATCAAAAACATCCCGCTCCCGAACACCAGCCTTCCTGGCCAAAATTCTGGCAATGATGGCGGTGGATAAGGAATGGCGCAGGAATCCGTCCATGTCAAAACCGGCGGCATTTGTGCTAGGCATCACGCCAATCACCGCCGCGCTCAAAGCCAGATTTTTGACTGTGTTGACGCCAATGTAAACAATCGCATGGTTTATGGAGCTGATCTTCTGGTCAAGACCGAAGTAGGAAGAGTTGACGAGTTTGAGTATCCTCATCATCAAAATCGGGTCATGCTGGATGGCATCGACCAGATCCCGGGGGTCGGAATTGATATCCGAAGTAAGCTGTATTACCCGATGCACGCTCTGCGGGAAAGCTGGCATTTCTTCAACCATGGCCGGGATATCTTTTCTGATTTCACCCATGTCAGGCTCTTTTGCTTCGGACAAATTTATGTCCGCAAGCTACCACACTCATCCGTAGCTGCCCATAGAGATAAAGGCCGCGGATCACACCCCGGCACCCAGGTAGTGCCTTGTGACACGGGCAATGTAGTCTCTCGTTTCCTGAGGCAACTTCCCCGGATACTTCTCCACATTGCCCATACCCCAGTTGTATGCCGCCAATGCCAACCTGGTATCGCCGCCATAGCGATCCAGCAGCCCCTTCAAATATTTTGTGCCGCCCATAATATTTTCTCGCGGATCATAGGCATCGCGGACCCCAAGTTCGCGGGCCGTCCCAGGCATCAACTGCATCAACCCCATCGCTCCCCGGGGAGAGGTGCTGAAAATTTCAAAATCACTTTCCGCCTTAATAACGCTCCTGATCAGGTTTTCATCAACACCATAGGAAGCGGCCGCTTGTCCGATAATCTGCCCCAGATCAACGGAAGGGGAAATACCGTCATTTTTTGGGGGTAAATGCCGGTTTTTTGACGCTTGCTCTTGAGAAACCAGGGCGACCGAATAATAGGCAACCATAGAAGGCCCGCCCGTCCGTGACGGCCTCCGGCTTTCTTGATCGTCATCTGCGGGCAGGGCACGGAACAGATGATCGTTTAGCTGCTGCTGCATTTTCAGAATTAACAGATCAATCTCCTGCCCTGATAATGGCTCATTACGTCTTTGTCCATCGTACCTGCTGCTTCCTGCCGCCACGGCCTCCGTTAACGCAGAGGCAAATTCATTGCTCTGCGTACGGCCACGACCACTTCCAACGCTGCTTCCCAATGGTTGCGAGGAAAATCCTTGCTTTACCGATATCGTCATAGTCCCCCAGCGCCATATTGATAGGCACATCAATCCAAGTTATGTGCCAATGAGGTGAAAAGGAAGGCGGAAAAGTTATTTCGTCGCCGCCCCCGATGAACGGGATAAGCGCGCCCACGAGATTGCCGCACGCTGGGGAACAATCTATAATTACAATAAATTTACTGATTTACTAGGACTCTATTTACAAAAGCATCGACAATAGCGCCGTCAAATTGGGTATTCCGGTTTTTTTTCAGCTCCTCTATAGATACCTCACAACTCAGCGCTTTCCGGTAAGGGCGATTATTTGTCATGGCATCAAAGGAATCGGCAATGGCGACTATCCTGGCCAGCAAGGGTATCTGCAGGCCGGACAGGCCGGCGGGGTAGCCCTTTCCGTCCCATCTTTCATGATGGCAAAGGGTAATCTCCTTTTCCCTGTCCAGGAGCAGCACGGGCCTCAATATCCTCTCCCCCACCTGGGGATGATTTTTTACTATTAGATATTCTTCATCCGACAAACGGTCCGCTTTAAGCAGGATACTGTCGGGCCAGGCAATCTTACCTACATCATGGATGGCGGCGGCAATCCGCAAGGATTCGATATCGCCTGGAGAACAATTGCATTCCTGCGCCAACCTCGCCGACAAATCGGCAACCCTCTGGCAGTGCTGTTCCGTATAGTGGTCGCGCATCTGAATTGAAGCCACCAGAGACTTAAAGGTATCCAGGAGGTTGGCATATACACTTTCATAGAGCACCTTGTTCTCCAGATTCAGGGACGCCCTTTTGGACAGGCTGGAAACATTGTGCAGCTCATTTTTGGTAAATACACCCGTACCTCTCTTTTTTCTGACGCTGAGCACACCCAGAACATTATCACGAATCATGAGGGGAGCGCAGATGAGCGAGGGGTCGATCAACGGGTCGCCATCCGAATTAATTATCAGAGCAGTCCTCTTTGCCACCACTTCGCTGAATATACTGGCCACAAACGGGATGGCGTTTTGCCGGGCCGTCCCATTGTTGCTCCGGGCTACCTGCAAGTAAAACTCCCGGCTCTTTTCATCATACAAATAAAGTGCACAACTTTCCCCTTCCACTATCTGCAGCGCCAATTCAACAACCGTTTGGAATATCTCCCCCTGGTGGCCATCGGCCCTTTCAATCTCATCATAAATATAACTTTGGAGTGACAATTGCTCTTTTTTCGCCTGCAAACCGCGGCTTTCATTTTCTTCCCCGCCACACTTGCTGGCTTCGCTATCATGGAGATAAAGATTTACCTTGAAAAGCAAATCATCGATGTTGAAGGGTTTCTTCAGAAAATCAACAGCCCCTTGTTTCATCGCCGCAACGGTTAACTCCGGGGCGGGATGGGCGGTAATCATGATGACGGCGGTGGAGGTCCTCATTTCTCTGATGGTCGCCAGCAATTCCATGCCCCCCATAATGGGCATCATGACATCACTGATCACCATATCATAGGGCCGACGCTTAAAAAGTTGCAGCGCCTCCGTACCATCAGCGGCCTCGCTGATTTCGTAACTTCCAGACTGGTCCAGCGCTTCCACTACAAGGTTACGCGTCGGCAGGTAATCGTCCACCACGAGGATGCTTTTTCTGTTATTATTTTGCGCAAGTGTTGAGAGTGTTGAGGTATTCATGAATCATCATCCCAAGCCCGACGAAGGGGATAAAAGCGTTAACGCAAGCGTTTTACGCAGCAAAAACGATTGCTGGTTTACTAAAATAACCTATAAGCTCTTATCCTTCAAAATAATGTCGATAATGCTGTAGGATATTTTCCTATAGGCTTCGGCCTTGCCATTGCCTTGCTGCGACAGGGAAACGACGTCTTGATACCTGGCATTATTGGTTTCTTCTGTGTCTGAAGGCTGCCTCGTCCTCATCTTAGTTTGCTTACTGTAAGCGCTCAAGACGCTATCGACTTGGTATGCTGATATAGTCATGTTTGACCTCCTGCAAATCCCATGAAACTCATCCGTTGTTCTTATCGGCATTGCTCAAGCAGACTTTAGAACTTTTTTAAAATAAACATAATATACTAAATTTATTTAATTTTTATAGAGAGATAACTTGTTTGGACAAAATCAAGCTTTTAAAGTTTTCCCTCTTTGAGCCGATTACAAAAGGGAACGCATTTTATTAAGGGGAAAAAATGGCCGAGACGATCAGGAGGGAGGAAGCGAGCATCATTGCCAGGGAGCTTTTGGCATGCCAACGGCACTTGAAAAAGAACAACATTTTTTCCTGCCTGGTCTGCTTTCAGGAAGTCCTGAAAAAGATGCTGGTCACCAAAATGCTTCCTAGCGACAGCGCACAATTGAATAAGGATGTAAATATCTTCCAGCATGACCTGGCCGCTAGTAATGTATTCCGGGATGTTTACGGCCCCGTTACCTTTCGGGACGACGATATACCGACGGCGCTGGACTTCATGAAACAACTTATCGAAATCAAAAATGAAGAAACACAGGCGCTCCTGACTGAGGAAGCCGATAGGTCAAGGGCCGCAGAGACGGACGATCTCAACCAAATCCAGCAGATCAAGGTGCTGATTGAAAAAGGCGATTATGCCGCCGCCCAGGAATTATTTGCCGATAAGGAGGAAATCATTTCCCTGCTGATCGACGAATACAACACCGCCGGCATCGAACATCGTCGCGCCGGCCGTTATGAAGAAGCCGTCCGGGATTTCCGCAGGGCGCTCGTCATTCTACCCCATGATGAAGGCCTTTACTATAACCTGGCCCGGACCTTTATCGATAAAGGCGCCTGGAAAGAGGCGGCCGAAACAATTGGCGGCGGCCTTAAGATCAATCCCGATTTCACCGAAGGCATCAAACTGCTGAAGTACATTCGGGAAAAAGGGTGGACGGAAGCCTAGTCTTTTATCAACACAAACTGCTATATTTTACCTTCCCTTACTGGCAGGCATCAACAATTATGGCCCGCTTCTTGCTGTTTTAGGTAAGATTAGACAAACTGAGGGTCATCCATGACAAATCCTTACATTGCCGTGATCGGCGCTGGCTACTGGGGCAAAAATTTGGTCCGCAATTTTGACCAGCTGGGCGTATTGAAAACTGTCTGTGACGGTTCGGATCTCGTCCGTAAACAAATAATCGCAGATTATCCACAGGTTGTAGTCACCGGCGATCTAGATGATGTGCTTAGGGACAAGGACATTAGAGGAGTAGTCATTGCTGCCCCAGCCATCGGACATTTTGAGCTTACGGAAAAAGTGTTACATGCCGATAAACATGCGTTTGTGGAAAAGCCCCTCTCCCTCACCTATGGTGACGGTGAAAAACTGGTCAAACTGGCGGCGGAAAAGCATAAAACACTTTTTGTCGGACACATATTGCACTACCATCCGGCCATCGTGCGACTGAAGCAGATGATCAATGCCGGTGAAATAGGCCGTATCCAATATATCTATTCCCGGCGCTTGAGCCTGGGGAAGATCCGCCGGGAAGAAAATATTCTCTGGTCATTTGCTCCTCATGATATCTCAATCATCCTCGGTCTTACAGGAGAAGAACCATCATATGTTGATTCGATAGGAAGCAATTATTTGCACGCCCGAATCCCCGATGTTACCATGACGAATCTTAAATTCCCCTCCGGCATCGGAGCACACATTTTTGTCAGTTGGTTAAATCCTTTTAAGGAACAGCGTCTTGTCGTCGTGGGTGATCGCGGTATGGCCGTCTTTGATGATACACAGCCGGTAGCGCAAAAACTGACACTCTATCCTCACACCATCAATTGGAAGAACGGCGTGCCGGTGCCTCAAAAAGCAGAGAGTATTGCCATTGACCTTCAGCAATCATGGCAAGAACCATTAAAGGCTGAATGCGAGGCCTATCTTAATGCCATCCATACCGGCGAACCGCCCATTACGTCAGGGGAAGAAGGACTCCGTGTTTTAAAGGTCCTGGCTATCAGCCAGCAAGCTATAGAAGAAAAGGAAAAACGCAACCTGCTGCCCTTAAACGCCCCTTCTACGCATGCTACCCCTGATTACTATATCAACCCCACGGCCATTGTTGATGATAATGTTTCTATCGGTAAGGGGACAAAAATTTGGCACTTCTCGCATATAGTATATAACTCTAAACTCGGCGAGAATTGTAATATCGGTCAAAACGTCATGATTGGACCGGATGTGACTATCGGCAATAATTGCAAAATTCAAAATAACGTTTCCCTCTATAAGGGTGTGACCCTGGAAGACGGTGTCTTCTGCGGCCCCTCTATGGTTTTCACGAATATTATTAATCCCCGGGCGGAAATCTCCAAAATGGATCAATTAAAACCAACCCTGGTTAAAAAAGGCGCCACTATTGGCGCCAACGCAACCATTGTCTGTGGCCATACAATTGGATGTTATGCCCTCATCGGCGCAGGCGCCGTCGTGACCAAAGACGTTCCCGATCATGCTTTGATGGTGGGCAATCCGGCGAGGCAGATCGGCATGGTCTGTGAGTGCGGCGAGCAGCTCAAAGATGATAATCCCTGCCGTGCCTGTGGGAAAGAGAGCTTCAAGCTTTTATCAGATTTTCGTACTTATCACGGTAAACACCGCGGGTATCTATGATCAGTTGTGCGTTTTTTCGGATCAGCTCATAATCGAAGGCAGCATGATTGGTAGCTATCAGCACGCAGTCGTAAGTTGCGAGATTTTCCGCAGTCAAGTGCACACTTCTGAGATCGAAGCGGTAACGGCGCATCCGTGGAAAAATCGGTACATGGGGGTCGCTGTAAGCGATCTCTGCACCCTTCTTTTGCAGCTTCTCCAGTAATTCCACGCTTGGCGACTCGCGCATGTCGTCCACATCTTTCTTATAAGAAATGCCCAGCACCAGCACTTTCGCACCTTTGAGCGCCTTCCCCCGGTCGTTGAGGGCGTTCATGGTTTTTCCTATCACCCAATCGGGCATGCTCGTGTTGATTTCGCCGGCCAATTCAATGAAACGGGTGTGCAAACCATACTCCCGCGCCTTCCAGGTAAGATAGAAGGGATCAATGGGTATGCAGTGCCCCCCGAGACCGGGGCCAGGGTAGTAGGGGGTAAATCCGAAAGGCTTTGTGGCAGCGGCATCTATGACCTCGCGGATATCAATGTCCATAGCATCGCAAACGACCTTCAGTTCGTTGACCAGACCGATATTCACCGCCCGGTGAATGTTCTCCAGGAGTTTGGTCATTTCCGCCGCACGGGTGGAAGAAAGCGGCACAACCCTGTCGATGACCTGCCCATAAAGGACCAGACCGACTTCCAGACAGTCCATGGTGATGCCGCCGCAGACCTTGGGGATCGTGCGGGTGGTAAAGTTTTTATTCCCCGGGTCTTCCCGTTCCGGGGAATAAACAAGAAATATATCCTGACCGAGCTTCAAGCCGCCGGCCGTAATCCGCGGCAATATCTCCTCCTCGGTGGTGCCGGGATAGGTGGTACTTTCCAGAGAAATTACCTGGCCGGCATGCAAATGGGGCACAATAGCGTCGGTGGTATCGACCACAAAGCTCAGGTCGGGTTCCCGGTGACTGTTAAGGGGCGTTGGCACGCAGATGATAAGCGCGTCGGCCGATGCCACCCGTCTGAAATCGCTTGTACCGCTAAAGAGCCCCTGATCGACGATACCCTTTACGGTAGCAGAAGGAATATGTTTGATATAACTCAGCCCCTGATTCAGAGTGTCAATCTTGGTCTGGTCGATATCGACGCCGAGCACCCGATAGCCTACCTCGGCAAAACGGAGCATAAGCGGCAGACCTACGTATCCTAAACCGATTATGCCGATCAGGGCGGATTTGTCGTTTAAGCAGGTGAGTAAGTGATTTTTCATATTATGTCACCGTCCAGTAAGACCCCTTATACCATTACCCACTCAAGATGACGAGGCGTCTTTTCCCTTTTCTGTATCCATTTATTGCACCATAGAGCTATCTTGCGCCAACAAGAAAGCAATCAACATACCAATTACAGCATTTCCTTATGAATCAACGGGATGTCGTAAAAAACCTATATTCATACAGTTGTGGCCGCTATGCCTTTAGCGACGCTATAAACAGCAGCGACACAAAAGGCAGGCAAATTTTACCCGTCACCTGCCAGTAATCTGCCTATAATTACTGAACGCGCACCAATTCAACCTTTCATCACAAGATAATTGCTTTTTCATCCGCTTTCCCCAGACTATTACTGGCTGATTAACCTTCTACGGCATATATGTTGCTTTCGTTCTGCAAGGCACAGGGCAAAATCCCTTTATTTAGTTTTAAAAAATAGCCTGCACGATAATCGAGAGACGCAAATAACACCGTATCTTATTACATGCTGAATCGAGAGGCACACAGTGGCGAAAAGAACAAAGAAATTCATGACTCCAGATAAACACGCTCCTGCCAAGGCGAAACACGTGTCTAAGGAGCATTCATCCTGCCAAAAAAATGACGGTACAAGATTGTCCGTATGTATGATCGTCAGGAATGAAGAAAAGTTTCTGGGAAACTGTTTGGAAAGCGTGCAGGTAATCGCCGATGAAATAATAATCGTTGACACCGGTTCCACGGACCGGACGGTAGAGATCGCCAGGAAATTCACGGACAAGGTTTATATTCATGCCTGGGAAAATAACTTTAGCAAATCCCGGAACCAGTCCCTCGCCTATGCAAAGGGTGATTGGCTCATGATAATAGACGCGGACGAGGAGCTGGTATCAGAAGATATGCCCAACCTGATGAAGGCTCTTGAGGAAAAAGAATTAGATGCCATCATGGTGCAGGTAATAAACAAATCCCAGCAGGATAGGGGTGAAAGCATCCTGAATTCCGCCCGCATTTTTCGAAATAATGGTGTCGTCCATTACGAGGGACGCGTGCACAACAGAGCCGTGGGCATAACCAGGAGCAGGGTTTGTCCTGTCCGGTTTTTCCATCACGGCTATGACGTAACGCAAATCCGGCCGCAGGAAAAATTTGACCGTACGGTCGCACTCTTGAAAATGGACTTGGCCGACGATCCCCATAATCCTATTACGCACCATTACCTAAGTCGCGCTTATCTTAGCCGGGAGATGTATGAGCAGGCGCTGGAAGCAAGCCTTACCGCCATAAGATTGGCCGAAGCCAACAACGATCGTGATCTTCTCTACCTTTGGTCGAGCTATACCGCGGCCCTGTCCTGCTATAGACTCAACGATCTGTATGGAGCCGAAGAAATTTCCCTCGCCGCGCTGAAGAAATATCCCAAGCATATCGATTCCCATTTCATGCTGATTCTCGTGTATTTCGATAATAAACGTTGGCCGGAACTGATCGAGCACGGCAACGAATACATCAGGCTCATAAATTTACTAAGAACTTCACCGGCGCTCTTCGACAACCTGGTGACCAGCTCTTTGAACGATGCATGGAATATCCACGCTCTCATCGGCATGAGCTATTTCGAACTCGGCCGGCCAGCGCGGGCCTCCGCTGCTTTTGAGCAGGCTGTATCCACTGCGCCAGCGCCTTTTATCGCCTTGCGAGCCGCAGGGATGTATTTTAGCGATAAAAAAGACCAGCCGCAAGCACGCCTGTATTTGGAAAGAGCCCAGGGTTTGAATGCCGAAGATAGAACGGTAAATGATCTTCTGAGCCGGATATCAGTAACGGCAGGGGCAAGGAAGACAGAACCGACCATCAGTTGCTGTATGATCGTGAAAGACGAAGAGGCCTTTCTCGAAAAATGTCTGGACAGTGTAAAGGACTATGTGGATGAAATCATCATCGTGGATACAGGTTCGGTTGACAGGACCGTGGAAATCGCCCGTAACTTCACGAATAAGATATATTTTCATGCCTGGGAGAATAGTTTCAGCAAGGCCAGAAATCAGGCTCTCGCCTATGCCACCGGCGAGTGGATATTCATCATCGATGCCGATGAAGAGATGCTTGGGGACAATGGCGAACTGTTACGACAGACTGTCCGGGAGGCGGGCGATACGGATGCAATCCTGGTAAACACCATCAGCATTTATAGCAACGGCGATAAACTGGCGAGGCATAATTCCGAAAGATTATTCAAAAATAACGGTGTCATCCATTATGAAGGCATTGTCCACAATCTGGTAGTGGGACATCGTTCAATTAAATCATCAAAAATTGAATTAATGCATTATGGTTATAATCTGGAAGAAAAAAAGGCCAATGAGAAATTCAATAGAACTACGGAACTTCTGAAAAAACAAATTGAGGAGCAGCCCGATAATCCGATGCCCCATCATTACCTGGGCACATCCTACCTGTCCCGTGGATTTAACAAGGAAGCCGCGGAAGAATCGTCCCTGGCCATTGATCTTGCCGACCGGCAGCACAATGATCATCCCGTCTACCTATGGTCACATCATAATGCGGCGATTGCCTTTTTTCGTCTCGCCGATCTGGAAAAAGCCAGGTATTACTCGCTGAAAGCCTTGGAGAAATGTCCTGACCACCTTGATTCATTGTACACCATGGCAATGATCGCCGCGGAAAAGGGCGACTGGACAAATGTTCTGGGTTTTGGCGAGCGATACTTAACAAACCGTTACCGTTGCGAAGAAAATCCGGACGATTCGGGAGTGATTATCAATTGTACTCTGAAGGAAGGCGCCGGAATAAACCTGGCCATGGGCCATGCCTTTTATTCGCTCAATGAGCGACACCGCATGACGGAGCATTACCATCAGGCTTACGAGTTTGCTGATGAAAAATGGAAGGTTTGGTGGAACATCGGCACATTTCACATGGATCGTTCGGAAAATCTCGCACTTGCCCGGCAATACCTGGACAAAGCCCTTGCGGAAGCGCCTGAAGAACAACCGGCCTGGTACATGCTGGCAAAGCTGAATAAGAAATGTATGCTCTTTGCGGAAGAAAAGCACTGCCTGGAACAAATAGTTCTGAGAAAAACCGCGGACTTGATGGTGCTTGATCGTCTTACAACACTCTGTATCGAAACCAACGACCTCAAACAAGCCCTGGCGGTAACGAATGCCGCGCTGGCGGTTGCCCCCGCGCATTATCCGGCGATCTGCAACCTCGGTTTAATTTACAAGAAAAGGCAAATGCCCGAAGAGTCTGTCAAGGCCTTTTTGCAGGCCGTGGAGATACACCCCAAGGGAATCGTCCCCTGGATCAAATTGGGAGAGATAAGCCTGTCATTGCATAAACTCGCCGAGGCGAAAACTTTTTTCGAAAGCGCTCTTTCCCTGCAAAACGGGTTAACGGATGTCCTGCTGCAGCTCTGCCATGTTGAATTAAAGCTCAATGCCCTAGATAATTTCGTCAGCCACTGTGACCAACTACTGCAGGAACTGGGTTTGAACCGCAACAGAACCTTGAATAATGTGGAAGACATTGCCGCGATGCTGTTGGATATGAATTTTGCCTTACGCCACCGCCCGGAATCGGCGGCCCTGGTATTAAGCATCCTTTCCCAACTACCCATTGATTACCATACCTTCGACTCTGGATGGAGCGGGGCAGAAACGGGGACTAACGCAAACCAAGAAAAAACATCATTCATCATGAATCAGTTGAACGAATTATGTCGCACCTCAAAAACGATGCGGGGAGCGATGGAATGCTAGATAAACAAAAAAAGGGGGAAGCGCTATTTGCCGAAGGACGGATTGCCGAAGCAAAACGGTGCTTTGGTGAGCTTGTCAAGCAGAATCCTCACCACCTGGAAGCCCATAATAATCTGGGTGTGATAGCCTTCCAGAATCACGATATCGAAAATGCCCTTAAATATTTTCGAAAGTGCCTGGAAATAGATCCTTTGTATAAAGATGCCGTTCTTAACTTAGTTTCGCTGCTTAGATCATTGGATCACGTTGATGCGGCGATTATCATTATCAAAAATTTCCATAAAATGACCTCGCCTGATGAAGAGACTTTATCTGTCTTAAGAGAACTTGTCGGCACTAACCAGCGCCTCGCACCGGATGAATTATTAAGAGATGAGGAGATGGCTTCCCCAGAGTGCGACCCGCAGCCGGAAACGGATAAAACACCCTGGAAATCTCTGTGGACACAGGTAAAAGTCGAAGATATCCTCCGGGAGCCTTCCCATCAGGAGATTGCCGACAATGTCATCAGCCATGTTTGCGTGCAAGATCGGAGAGTCCTGGACGTCGGTTGCGGCAGCGGCGGGACGGGTATGTCGCTGGCACAATACGGGGCAATTATGACACTCTTCGACATGTCGCCCGATTCTTTGGCATTGAGCAAAAAAGTATTTGCTCATCAGGGCTTGAAAGGCAATTTTATTGAAGGGAATATGCTCAGCCTCCCCTTTCCGGACAACAGCTTCGATATTGTAACAAGCTTCGGCGTCCTGGAACATTTTCCCGCAAAAGAAATAATCCAGGCCCTTAAAGAGATGAAGCGTGTTTCCAAAGACACGATCGTCACCACCGTCCCCAATGCCCGCTGCGCCTTCTACCTGATTGCCAAATGGTACGCAGAAAAGACGGGAACATGGCAGTATGGTTATGAAAAACCGGAGTATTCCATGGATTCCTACTTCCGGGCGGCGGAAATCGATCTCTATAGGGAATATTCCATCGGCTTTAGCGACAGCGTGGCTTTCCTGGGGCGGCTGCCGAACGTAGGCCCGCTACAGCAGATATCCCTTGACTTCAATCGGGAACACCCGAATGCTCTAGACGGAAGCTTGATCATCTCCTTCGGCAATAAATACACCGCGGGCCAAGACGCGAAACTCCCTCCCCCTCCGCAGCAGGTCGATCCGGCGCCGCGGGAATTTTCCCCGCTGGTGAGCGTTCTCATGTGCGCCTGGAATGCCGGACCGTATATTGCGGAGGCAATGCAAAGCATTATAAATCAAACTTATCGGAACTTCGAACTTATCATCGCCGATGACGGTTCCACCGACAATACCCGGGCCGTGATAGCTACATTCAACGACAGCAGAATAAAATATCATTATAAGGAACACAGCGGTCTTGCCGATTCGCGCAACTTCGCCCGCACCAAAGCAAAGGGCGATTTTTTAGTTATCGTGGACTCCGATGATTTGATCGCTCCCAGCCTGTTGGCAAAAGAGATTCGGATTTTCGAAGAAAATCCTGATGAATCCCTCGTGGTCTATCCTCATCTCGCGTTAATGCGCCCTAATGGTGAAAAACTGGGTCAGGTTTGGGCTTATCGAGATTACAGCCGTGAAGAAATAATCCCTGTTTTATTTCGCGCCGGGAAGAATGTCGTGCCGGAAGCGTCGATGATGATACCAAGGCGCCTTTTGGAAAAAGTTGGCGCCTACAACCCCCTTCTCCGGGATTCAGATAATGAGTTTATCGCCCGGTTGGCGCTTCACACCGCAAAATTCATTTGCCTCAAAGAACCCCTTTATTTTTATCGGAGACATGAGGGGAATATGTCGTCCGGCAGTATGGCCGAACGCGCCCACTCTTCATTGGCCATGTTGGAAAAAATGTTGGATATTTACACCGAGCGCGAGCTGTTCCCGGGCATAAACTGGGAAACGATGGACAGGGAGGCAAGAGCGTCTTTATTCCAGCTAAAGATTGCTGAAGTTCTCTGGGAACAATGCAAGAACTATCCGACAGGGGGCGGCTTTGAGAAGTTTCTGAAGCAGACGGGGTTCCATCTCAAAACGGCTTTAATGGCCGATCCCTCGAACCATGGCGTAACAGCCCTTGCCAAGGAAATCGTCTCCTTGTTTCCCGAGACAGCGAATGAACTCGAGGTAACCTCACAGGGTAATGAAAAAGCTGCAATGGCAATAAGCAGGGGACCAGTTTCTTCAATAAGACAGCCGCTGAAAATTCTCTACCTTGCCGACTGCCGCAGCCAGCATACCAAACGCTATGCCCGCTTCTTCCGGGACAGAGGGCACGAGGTACATATTTTCGATACCTCCCGGCATACCGATGGCTTGCAGGATATTCAGCTTCACTTCCCGCCCCCCCTTGATGGAAACACGCCTGCGAATAAGTTCGAGGACGTATTTATTCACAATGTATTTGAACTCAACAAACTGCTTGAGGAAATAAAACCTGATATCCTCCACGGGCATTATCTGACCGGGTGGTGCTGGTGGGGCGCCTTTACCGGTTTTCAACCCTATGTAACTACCGCATGGGGGTCAGATATTTTTCTGGATGCCCGCCATGCTTCAAACAGACGGCTTACCGCCTTCTGCTTGAAGGAAAGTCCTCTCGTGACGGCCGATTCCCTGGATCTTCTGGAAGCCACCGGTAAATTGAGAAGTGATAAAGAGGGCCTCGAATATATTCCCTTTGGCATCGATGTGGAGCTTTTTCGGCCAGGGTGCGATATTGCCGCGCTTGCCGGGAGGTTCGGGATTGTCGGGAAAAAGGTGGTGCTAAGCCCACGTCAGTTCAAGCAGGAATCCAACATCGATATCATTATTAAATCCATCCCGAGGGTTGTGGCCCTGGTTCCCGACACGGTTTTCCTTTTGAAAACCTATCTGACAGACGGTTCGCCTTTTGCGGAATATCAAGAATCTCTCCGGGAACTGGTTCAAAAATTGCGGGTTCAGGACCATGTGAAGTTTATTGAAGATATGGACTTTGCCGAGATACCGGTTCTGTATAACCTTACGGATGTCATGGTAACGCTGCGGGACACCGATGGATCGGCCTGTTCAATGCTGGAATGCATGGCCTGCAAAACGCCCGTCGTGGCAAGCGATATCGAAAGCATGCGCGAGTGGATAACGGACGGGGAAAACGGCAGGCTGGTTGATCGCCATTCGCCCGATGCCGTCGCGGATGCCATTGTGGAACTTCTCCTCGATCGGGAAAAAAAGCAGAAATTTGTCGATACCAGCTACCAGCGGGTGCACGAACGGGCGGATTACCGAAAAAACTGGGCAGACGTGGAGGCGCTATATTACCGGCTCAAGGCAGCAGATAAACATGATCGATATCGTGGTCAAGGCTTGAGCGGCGCGGATAGAACGGCGCGCTATAAGGCCCTGAACGCCGGCTGGAACCTCCTGCGCTCCCATGAACCCGACCAGGCGGAGAAAATATTTCTTCAGATAAGCGGGAGCAATAAGCAGCCCATGCACTTTTATCTGAAGGTTTTCCTGGGGCTGGCAAAGGCGGCATGGCTGAAGCAGGATTATGATGTCGCCCGGGAGCATTATCAGGGCTGCTTGAAGCTCCTTCAGTGCTTCGAGCTTGACAGTAATTTGGATATCACCCGATAGGATATATATGAACTGGAAAGAGAAAAAAGTCTTCATTACCGGGGCAGGCGGATTTATCGGGAGCCATCTGACGGAGGCCCTTTTGCAAAGAGGCGCTCATATCACGGCCCTCATCCATTACAACTCCCGCGACAACTACGGCTGGCTGGAGGAATTGTCCGGTGAGAATCACGCCGCGCTACGTGTCGTCCTGGGGGACGTGCGGGACAGCAACACCATGCACAAGCTGGTTGCCGACCAGAATATAATATTCCACCTGGCGGCGCTGATCGGCATCCCCTACTCATACATGGCGCCGGCGGCTTATGTGGAGACGAATATCAAAGGAACGCTGAACATGCTCCAGGCAGGGTTGGAGGCACGGGTAGAGAAGCTGGTGCATACCTCAACCAGCGAAGTCTATGGGACCGCTATCTACACCCCCATCGATGAAGGACACCCGCTCCAAGGCCAGTCCCCCTATGCCGCCAGCAAAATCGGGGCGGATAAACTGGTGGAAAGCTATTGCAAATCGTTTTCATTTCCTGCGGTTACCGTAAGACCCTTCAATACCTTCGGACCCCGCCAATCTGCCCGTGCGGTGATCCCCACCATTATCTGCCAGGCATTAAAGGGAACCGAAGTGAGCCTGGGCTCCCTGGATCCCGTACGTGATATGACGTTTGTCGACGATACCGTCGCGGGCTTCATCGCCGCCGCAGAAACGGACCATCTCGCCGGAGAAACGATTAATCTAGGGACCGGAAGAGGGGTTTCCATTCAGGAGCTCGTTGATATGATCGCCACACTATTGAAGTGCGAAATCAACATCACCATCGATAAAGAGAGAACGCGGCCGTCAGAGAGCGAGGTTTTAAAACTGCTGTCCTGCGCCGACAAAGCCAAGCGCTTGATGAATTGGGAAGCAAAAACGTCTCTGGAGGACGGCCTGGGAAAGACGGTCCGCTGGATTGCCGATAATCTCACGACATACAAAACCAGGAAATTCGTGTACTAAGGGGAGGAAACATGTTGACAGTGATTATGGCCGGCGGTGAGGGAACGCGTTTGCGGCCCTATACCCAGGTTATCCCGAAACCGCTGCTTCCGGTGGGGGAAAAACCCATCCTGGAAATCGTCATTAAACAATTAAAGAATGAGGGGTTTAACGAATTTATCGTGACGACAGGCTATCAGGGAAACCTCATCAAAGCATATTTTCAGGACGGCGCGCAATTCGGTGTCGCGATTGGTTACACCACGGAAGAGAAGAAAATGGGGACCGCCGGGGCGCTCTCCCTGATCGATAAAAAGATAACGGAACCTTTTCTCATTATGAATGGAGACATCCTGACTGATCTCAGCCTGAGAAGATTCATGGATACCCATATCTCGTCAGGAGCCACCCTCACCGTCGGGATCATCAAGTATAAGTTGGACATCCCCTATGGCGTTATCAAATCGCACGGCAGGATATTTGAAAGCATCGAGGAAAAGCCGCGGTATTTCTTCGATGTGGGCGCCGGTATCTACGCAGCTTCTCCGGAGCTTTTGGACTACATCCCCTGCGGAGAGAAAATGGATTTCCCGGAACTGATCAAGGGATTAAAAGCGGCCGGCCGGAATGTGGAATGCTTTGAAATCGACGAATACTGGAAGGATATCGGCATCATGGAAGATTTTGAACAGGCCAATGCGGAGATCTGCACCTGGAGCCAGGAACGGCTCTTCCACTGTTTCACTACTGCCACCGCACGATGCGCACCATGATGAAGATTCCGTTGATAAAACCAAACTTTTCGGGAGAAGAAGTGCGGTCCGTCGCCGCCGTCATCCGCTCCTCCTGGATTAACGAGGGAGAAAAGGTATCCGAATTCGAACACTTGCTGGCCGATTACCTCGGGGTCAAGCATGTCGTGGCTTTTTTCAACGGGACCGTAGCGCTGCACGCGGCGTTCCTGGCCTTAGGAATAGGCCCCGGCGACGAGGTCATTGTCCCCTCATTTACTTTTTTTTCGACCGTTTCGTCGGTTGTTCACGTCGGGGCTACGCCCGTCTTTGCGGATATATCTCCCGATACCTTCGGCCTCGATCCGCAGAGCGTGTCGCGGCGAATTTCCCCGGCAACCAAGGCGATCATACCGGTACATTACGGGGGCCTTTCCGTGGAAATGGACCCCATTACAGACCTGGCAAAAAAACACGGGATAATCATCATCGAGGATGCCGCCGAAAGCCTGGGTGCGGAATACCGGGGGAAAAAGGTGGGAACCCTGGGCAGGGTGGGGATGTTCAGCTTTACCCCCACAAAAATCATCACCACGGCAGAGGGAGGCATCCTGGCCACGGATGACGATGAGCTGAGCAACAGGTTGCGATTATTGAAGAATCACGGGCAGGACCACCTTTATCACCACGTTTGCTTCGGGTTCAACTATCGGATGACGGAGATGCAGGCGGCTCTGGGCATTTGCCAGTTCGGGAAACTGCCGCAAATCATCCGGGACAAGCGGCGGGTGGCCGCAAGGATGGTCGCTGGCTTAACGGGCATCAAAGGATTGCAAGTTCCCCGTGCCCCCGCCCATTGTTTCCATACCTATATGCTGTTTACCATTTGCCTGGCAAACAAACAATTGCGGGATATGCTCTATGATGAGCTGCGCGCGGCGGGGATAACGGTACGGATCTATTTCCCTCCCGTGCATCGTCAGCCGGTATTTGCAAGCTGCGGCATTCAACTGCCGATTACGGAACGTATCGGCGATACGGTTCTGTCTCTGCCCTGTTACGCTTCCATGAGAGACAGGGAGATGGAATATATGATCGGCCATATCAAACGCATCATGGAGATGAAACTATGAAAATTGTCCTGATCCAACCCCGGGCCGGCAAATACAACCCCGCCTATATCCATGAACCGCTCAACCTGGGATATCTGGCAAGCTACCTGAAAGAAAACGGATTTTCCGAGACAAGTATCGTCGTCTCCGCATTCTGGGAAGATGATGAGACGATCCTGGGCTTTTGCGAAGGAGCGGATGTTGTCGGTTTTACCGCCAACTCGCCCATGATGGGGCATGCCCTTCCCCTGGCAAGGAAATTAAAGGAGCGAAATCCAGGGGTAAAAACGGTCTTCGGCGGCGCCCATCCCACCATAGAAACCTGCGAAACGCTTCAACATCCGGCGGTAGATTATGTCATCCGGGGAGAAGGGGAGCAGACATTACTCCAATTGATTATCTCGCTCGACGCAAGCCTTCCTCCCGAGAACATCCCCGGCCTCTCTTTTAAGGACGGCGGCGGCAGCGTCATCCATAATGCGGAACGTGATCTTGTCGTCGATCTCGATACGCTGCCCTTTCCGGACCGGGATTTGTTCGATCAGCGCCGTTTTCTCGAAATCGGTTATAACCGTTACGGCGATCGCGGCGCCTGGGTCCTATCCAGCCGGGGATGTCCTTTCCTATGCACCTATTGCGCCTCCCATAAAGTATGGACACGGCGCTGGCGCGCGCGGTCGGCGGCAAATATTATCCGAGAGATAGCCCACCTGAAGCGTGAGTACGGTGTTGACCGCATAAACTTTGCCGATGACACTTTTACGATCTCCCAAAAGAGGATCAGGGAATTCTGCACCGGCATGATCGCGGACAAAATGGAAATAGCCTGGGCCTGTAATGCCCGCGTCGATACGGTGGACAGGGAACTTTTTGCGCTTATGAAGCGGGCCGGCTGTGTGGAAGTCTGGATGGGAGTTGAGAGTGGTTCACCGAAAATCTTAAAAGAAATCAAAAAGGGCGCCACAACCCGGCAGATCACAGAGGCATTTCGAGGGGCAAAGGAGGCCGGACTCAAAAGGCGTGGATATTTCATGGTCGGATCAGAAAGCGAATCCTTTGCCACCATCAAGGAAACGGAGGCGCTGATCGAAACCATTGCCCCAGATAGCCTCGCCTTTTCGCTCCTCACGCCCTATCCGGGCTCCGAGGAATTTGAGCGCTGGCAGAAGCGCAGCGGGAATACGAAAATCGAATGGTTCGAAACGGACCTTCTGGAAACGGAAGCCGTTATGATGGAGACCCGTTTTCTCTCCAAAGACGACCTGCGCACGGAACACCAGCGGCTGAAGGAAAAATACCGTGCGATATGGCGCGTCTGAAATATTAATTTCCCTTCCCCGAAGCAGTAAAACGATAATCCCCCGCCAAATATCGATAATTTTCTGAATTACTGACTAAAGTATCCCTCGCACCAAGCCGATAAGTGAATCAAAGCGGGAACCGGAACTTGGGAAGGAGGTGAAACATGTTACTCAGGTCGGCAAATAATTCCCGAAAACAGGCGATCATCAGATTGCATAACATGGCAAGGATGCCAATAACCAACAATCAGGGAGGATTTAATCATGGCTTTAAGAATTCAAAACAACATCGCGGCAATGGAAGCACAGAGAAACTTAGGCATCGCGAATTCGGCAGTGGGCAAGTCGTTGCAGAGGCTCTCTTCCGGCTATCGGATCAACAGTGCGTCGGATGACGCGGCCGGCCTGTCCGTTTCTCAAGGGCTGCGCGCCGACATCGCTTCGCAAAAGGTGGCCAGCAGAAACGTATCGGAAGCCAATTCGCTGCTGCAGACGTCGGAAGGCGCCATGGATCAGATCGGCAACATGCTGACCAGGCTGAAGGAACTTGCCACCCAGGCATCGTCGGCTAATGCCAGCGGGAACCTCACGAAGATTAACGCGGAGGGCAATTCGCTTCTCGCTGAAATCGACCGCATTGCCACTACGGCTGAATATGCAGGCACGAAACTGCTGGACGGCTCCTTCGGCGTCGGCATATCCGCCTCCACCAGTACCTTCACCGCTGCCAATGGACTGGCCGGCGCAACCGGCATGCAAAGTGCAACCCTCTACACCGTCACCGCCACCATCGGGAGCGCCGGAACACACAACATCACGATCAGCGCCACGGTCGGCGGCGTCCAGTATTCGGAAACCATTAACAATGTGACGGATGCAACAACGGGCACGACGCGGGACGTGAAATTCAAAACCTTGGGGCTGACTTTAACCTTGAATAGCGGTCTTACGGCGGGCGCCACTGCCCAGGTTAGCACGCTGGGCTCGGCCACAGGGACAGCCGCTGATTTCCAGGTAGGGGCAAAGAATACCGCCGACGACCGGATCGGCATCACGCTGACGAATAATACCACTGCTTCTACGGGACTTAATCTGAGCACGGGTCAACTTCAAACAGCCGCACTTGCCCAGGTATTTTTGGCCTCAATCGACACGGCCATCAGCACCCTGAACACGAATCGCGGCACGGTCGGCGCCACTCAGAACAGGCTGGGATATGCCTCGGCGACGCTGGACACAACCATCCAGAATAACACGGCGGCGGATTCAGTCATCCGCGACGTGGATATGGCGTCCGAAATGACCGCCTTTACCAAGAACCAGATTCTGATGCAGGCCGGTACCGCCATGCTCGCCCAGGCAAACTCGGCGCCGCAGCAGATACTTTCCCTCTTCAAATAGTAGGGTAAAGGTTCTTGCGGAACAGACGATAAGTTAATACCTAACGGACCTTTCAGCCAGATGCCCCCGTATCCCCCGGCAGGATGCGGGGGCATCTCTTTTCGCAGTCATTCGTCCATATCGGAGATGAATACTCCTTCGGCCCCGTACGCCGTTTAGCAGGCATATTCCTTGCTGTAGCGATGGGGTAACAAGATAATTCTCAAGTTCCCGGCAAGTTTTGCCGATACATAGTCAACCGGGCATCCGTTTTTACCGGAGATTCAGGGGAAAGGCAACATGGCTTTAAGTACCAATCAGATTTCCGGTCTTTCCAGCGGCTTTGACTGGCGGACCATGATCGATCAATTGATGGCCGTCGAGCATAAGCCGGTCGCTCTCGTCACCGCGCAGCAGACGAAAATAACGGGGAAGCTCACGGAATGGCAGACGGCAAATGCCAAGCTGATGGCCCTCCAAAGCGCCGCCAGCAGCCTGCAGAAGCCGACAAGCTTTCAATTATTTACCCCTATTATGTCCACGGACAGCACCGCCTTCAAGGCAAGCGATCTGCTTTCCGTCACCACTGCCGCCACGGCGGCGCCCGGCGCCTATGGCCTCAAGATCACGAACCTGGCCCAGGCGCAGAAGCTCTCCTCCAACCCCTTCACCAGCCAGACCACAACACTGGGAAGCAACTATGCGGGCGACATCGTCATCAACGGCAAGGTGCTAACAATCAATGCCACGGATACACTGATTGGCGTGGCCAACAGCATCAACAACCTGAATACGGGGAGCAATCCTTCCGGGGTTACCGCCTCCATCATCAATTTCGGCGCCAACGATTACCGTCTGATCCTCACCAGCGATAAAACCGGCGCCAAGGGTATCAGTCTCCTGAACGGTTCCTCGGTCAACCTGGTGCAGGCCTTCGGCTGGAAAGACAACCAGACGGCCACGATAAAAAACTCCATCACCCTGGGCGTGCAGAGCGACCGCTTTACTTCGTCGAACGTGGCCGTCGGCTCGCTTTTGGGCCTCACAACGGGAGAATCGGCAAGTGTGACCGTCGGTGACAAGAGCATAGCCATCAATCTCTCCACCATGTCGCTTACAGACATCAAGACCGCCATCAACACGGCGGCGCCGACGGGGACAAGCGCCTCCATCATATCCGAAACCGTTGACAACACGACGTATTACCGGATGCAGATCGACGGCGCCCAGACCTTCAGCGATACGAAAAACATATTGAACACGTTGGGGATACTGGATCGGGGCAGTGCCAACGTCTCCGGCAAAGTTTCGGGCATCTCCATGACTTCCAACGGCGCCTCTATTACAGCCGCCACAGCTCTCAAGGATATTGACGGCTACAATACCTTCACCGCAGGCGGATTTTCTGCCGGCGATTACCTTACCCTGACGGGGACGGATACTTCGAATGTCGCCGTCAACAGCAATTTCAGCATTACGACCTCTACAACAGTCCAGAACCTCCTTGATGAAATCAAGACGCGTTACGGGAACGTCCTGGCCTATGTGACCAACGACGGCAAGATCCGGGTGGATGACCTGTCCGGAGGAAGCGTTCTGGCAGTGAATCTTACCGATCATATCGCGGATGTGAACTCCAAGCTTGAATTCGTGGCGCTTGATGTAAATTTCGGCGCTGCCGCAGCAAGGCAGAGACAGATCATTGCCGGTGCAGATGCGGCGCTGGAACTGGACGGCGTAGCGCTAACCAGCACCTCCAATACCGTCAAGGATGTCATAAGCGGCGTAACCCTCAACCTTATCCAGGCAAGTAGCGGCACAAACATCAGCCTCAAGGTGGAACGGGATGTGGATGGCATCAAGAAAAATATCCAGAATTATGTCGGCAAATATAACGATCTGATGTCCTATATCAATACCCAGTCCGCATACGATGCGAAGGCGCAGAAAACCGGCGGTGTTCTTTTTGGGGACGGAACACTCTCTTCTATAAAATCGGACATTTCCGCCCTTGCCACCAAGATCATCTGGGGGGTAAACAGCAATTATTCCATTATGGGTATGGTTGGAATTAATCTGGACAACCAACAGCAATTGACTATAGATGACACAACGCTGACCGGCTATCTCAAAACCAATTTTAATGATGTGATGTCGCTCTTTAGCGCTCAGGGGAGCACCTCCACCACGAATCTGGCCTATGTGGCTAATACAAGAGATTCAAAAGCCGGAGAGTACAATGTTCATATCGACCGTGCCGCCGCCCAGGCCGCGGAAACGGGCAATGTAAATCTCTCCGGAGGCGGCGCTGCCGACACCCTGACCGTGACCCAGGGCAGCAGCACGGCAAATATTGCCATTACTGCCGGTATGACCATAGCCGATATTGTAAATGCCATAAACACGGAATTCAACACCGTCTATACACAAACGCTCTCCGGCAGTCTGCAACTGAAGGAAAGCGACGATGTTACGCCGATCTCGGCGGGAACCGCCTGGAACAATATTAACGGCGCGACGCTGCTAAACGGCGATGCAATTAACTTCTCCGGAACCTCCCGGAGCGGCGTAACCGTATCGGGAAGTTATTCCATTACGAACGTGGTCACAGACAAAGTGCAGGGACTTCTCTCCGCGGTAGAAAATGCCTACTCCAACCAGGCGACCGCCTCCATCAGCTCTACGGGCCGCATTACTCTGACTGATAAATTTACCGGGGCAAGTCAACTGACCATAGACATCGTCGAACCTGCAACGCGCGGGCTCGATTTCGGAACGGCGCTCACCTCAAATACGGGCGGCGCGGTGGGCCGCTATGCCCTCGCCATGACCGCCGCCGATGACGGCAGCAGCCATCTGGCGATCAGGAACAACGACTACGGCAGCGGCAGTAGTTTTACCGTCTCCCAGGATTCGACGGACCTGAATTACGACCAGATGATCTATACGACAACGGAAAACACCACGTTTTCCACAAACGGCGCCGTGTATGCCAACAACGCCACAACTTGGAGTGATGTATATGGGGCCAATGTGGCGAATGGTGACACGATCACGATCGGCGGCATGGCCCGCAACGGCACAACCCCCATCAACGGCGCCTATACGGTGACGGACAAGGCAACCGACACCGTAAACGGCCTGCTCACCGCCATCAATAGTGCATATGCCGCTCAGGGTACGACCGTAAACGCCGTCATCCGAGACGGCAAAATCCACGTAGAAGATCTGACGGCCGGGGTCTCCTCTCTGGCCCTGACTATCACGGCCAATAATCAGGGCGGCGGGAGTCTGTCCTTAGGCGCCTTCAACCAAAATACGAAAAGGGATCTGGATCTGGGCCTGGTAAACGGGACGTACAATGGCCAGGATGTGGTCGGCACTATTAACGGAGAGACGGCAACAGGCAGTGGCCAGGTTTTAATCGGGGCAACGGGCAATGCCAATACGGCCGGCTTATCTGTCCAATACAGCGGTTCTGCCAATAATACCGAGGCGGGGACGGTGAAGCTTACCCTCGGCCTGGGGGCTCTGCTCGGCAACGCCCTCTTTAATATTATCGATCCGATCAGCGGTTATCTGACCTTTACGGAAACTTCGCTGCAAGACAACATCAATCGCTATAAGACGCAAATCTCAGACATGGAGGGACGGCTGGCCCTGAAACAGGTAATGATGGTTAACCGCTTCGCGGCCATGGAAACAGCGATCAACAACCTGCAGAGCCAGAGCAACTGGCTTAGTGGGCAGATTACTGCTGCCTCAAACGGCTGGATGAAGCTCTAAGAAAAGGAGAAAAGAGTTATGGTAGAAACGGGAGCGGACACTTATCAGCAGGTCAGTTTTCTGACCGCCGATCCGGGAAAATTGATCCTCCTCTGCTACAGACATGCGATCCTCAACCTCAGAGCCGCCAAAGATGAGTATCAACTAAGCAACTACGAAGCAAAGGCAAAACACTTGCAAAAGGCGCTGGATTGTATCGGCGAATTGAATAGCGCCCTTGATTTTAAAAGAGGCGGTCCCATCGCAAAGAGTCTTGATGCCCTGTATAACTACATGATGCGCCAGATATTGGCCGCCGATATTGAACGGGATTTTAAAGCCTTCGAAGAAGTGGTCGCAATGCTGGAAGAGTTGGAATCGGCGTGGGAAGAGATTACCTCTTCTAAAAATGCCACAGCGCCCCCTCCCCAGATAATTTCTGCGACTGCCGGTAACAGAAAATGGAGTGTTTAGAGATGTCCGATCTTCTTGAAAAAACCTCTTCAGATGCCTCCTCCGCTATATTAAAACAAAAACTGGCTGTTTTCAGTGAGTTCCTGGCTGCGACCGAGTCGTTAAAAGAATGCCTGCTTTCTCAAGATATGCAGCAGGTGGACCGCCTGATCAGGCATCGTCAGAAACTGGTCAGTGTGATCGACGAGCTTGATATCCGAATGAAGAATACAGTGACGACACCCTTCCGCACCTTGACCGCCGATATGGGGCAAAATCATGAGGGGATAATGAGGGAGGGAGGGGTATGGGGAAGCCTGGGAAAGACCATTGCCGCCGTGATCCAATTAAATGAGGATTGTACCATCATAGCCACCAGCCTTCACGACAAAATAGGAAAAGAATTGCAGGGGATAAGTAACCAGCGCCTGGCCCGACGGGGATATGCAGGAGGGGAAAACGGCGTCAGAAGATCGTCACGCTTATTAAGCGCCGAGGTCTGATTATTAACATTTATTTTCACGGCAAAATGCCGATATAGTGAACAAGGATGTGATTTTTTTTAGGAGACGCACAATGGATGTGACGGTTTCTGGTGTAAACATCGAAAACCATGCCTATGCAGCAGACATGGAAACTATCCCGGCAAAGGATCCTCCACACAAACTTTCTCATGAAAGCAAGCTACGGGGTAACGGCGCAACGTTCAACAAAGAGAACATCAAACGTCTGGTTGAGGAAATGCAGAAGAACCTGGACAATCTCAGCGTGGCTCTGCAATTCTCCAAATACGGGAAAAATGGCAATAAAGTAGCTATCATTGTTTCCGACCCGGAGACTGGTAAGGTGATACGGGAAATACCTTCCAAGGATTTGCAGAATCTCTATGGGAAGATGAATGAACTTACGGGCATGTTATTAGACAGGAAAGTATAAACTACAAATCAGGCTGCGGTGCCTTTCCGTTTTTCCCTCCACTTTCTTCTAACATTCCCGGCAATTCGTACTTGCCAGGCTCAGACTCTTATCGCCTCAAGGAGACAGGGCGTAGGAGAGACTGCTGATTTTTTCCGTGGCAAAATCATCCGCTAAGCTCCCTGCCGCTCTCTGTTTCTTATCAGTGATATCATACTGGATGGGCAACTCCTGGTCGTCAAGAACGACTTGCGCGGCCAGCCGTTGCTTCGCATTAATGACAATCGGCGCTCGTAGATTAGCCGTAACCATGAAAGGAGTAGGGCGAATTGTCACAATGGCCATCAAAACAACGTCCTGAGCATCGCCAATCTCCAACCTGCCTACCTCTTCGTCATTGATCAGCGGTTCGTAGTCAGCCCTTATGAACTGGGGATTGATGATGACAAAAGCGATGGTTCCATCGTCAACTGACTGGAACCACAGAAAAGGCGTCTTTTCGTTGTGGACGAGTACAATATATTTTTTAAGGTGTTCAAAGCCCAGAATGCCCCCTTTCATACGAATGATCCGGCTCTCGTCCACACCGACTTCCCCGAAACGGGTGGTATTTATCTTCACATTTCCTCCTTTAAGACTTTGTACATTCCTCTAACCGATCCCAGATGTCCGACAGCTTGCCTCTATCCTTAGAACCAAATGCCGCTGCCCGCAAATTCTGTTCTTGGATGAGCTGGTACAGTTCTCCCCGGTGTACGGCAATGCTTGACGGAGCATCAATCCCCATCTTAATCTGCTTGCCTTTGATTTCCAGAAAGGTGATTTTGATATCATCACCGATCGCGATCGATTCACCCAACTTCCGTGTCAGGATCAGCATTACCCCCCCATTTGTGTATCACTCTCAAGCCGTGCAATCCGCACAACCGGGATTCCGTATTATCTTATAAAATCCAGGATCGTATTGCTGCCGATTTTTGATGCTGTCGCGTAGGAAGCCTGGAGGGCAAGTTGTTGCATGGCCATCTTGGTCGCCAGCGACGCCACATCTGCACCCTCTGTTTTCGATGTCAGGTCCGTCAACTGCATACTTAAATCCTGCAAATTGCCTTTGGCAATATCCATTCTATTCATCGTGGCGCCTACCTTGGATGCGGCCAAACTGACCTGATCATTCACCGCCTTCAGATTGTCAAGCTGAGCTAAAATGCCCGCCTGGTCATTAGTTGTGAGCGCCGCTTTCAGATCGTCCAAAACCTTAAATACGTCTATCCTGCCATTCCCACCGCCAAATGCCGCTGTTCCGCTAATATTATAACTGATGATCGCCCCCCGGCCAATATCAGTCGTCAGATCGGCGCCGTTTCCTTGATAATAGCCCGGCGCATGAGCGTCAATCCTGAATAGGTCTCCTACCGCCAAATCGCTGACGCCGCCTGCAAAGGTCAGAGCAATACCGTTACCCAGGGTAATGGTCCCCGTAGCCAAGTCCGCCGGGTTGCTTTCACTGCCCCAAGTCTTGCCGTCATCGGCAGAAATCTGGTAAGTCGCAGTGGCCAGAGTACCTCCCGTTACTATCTCAACCATATATGTCTTATTCGTATCGGCGGTATAGGCGCCGCTGGCCGTTACGGTTCCATCAAAGCTGTTTGATGCCGCCGCGACAGGAGCATCTATGCTGGCCGACTGGGACGTGGCGGAGAAAGGGGCGACTGCCATCCGGGAACCCGCAAACAGGTACCTGCTGCCATAGGTGGAATTGGCCAGCGAAAGCATTTCTTCTTTCAACTGCTTGACGTTATCCGCTGCGATGCGACGTGTTTCCGCCGTGGCCGTAGCCGTTCCCTGTCCTACTGCCAATTCCCTCGCCTTGGATAATAGGTCTCCCGCACTGGTTAGCTTCGTCTCCGTCATGCTAAGCCACGCGCTGCTATTGTCAATATTCTTCTGATACTGCTCAATGGAAGCCTGGCCCTGCCGATAGTCCAGCAGTTGAATCATGCCCAACGGGTCATCGGAAATACGGTTAACCCTTTTCAGACTCGCCATTTTTTCCATGACGCTGTTGTATTGGCTCTGCACATTGGCCATGGAAGCAAGAGAGGTATTGAACTTCATGTTTTCCGTAATTCGCATTACCATAGTCAGCTCCTATCCTACTTTACTAACCCCATTAAAGTATCCATCATCTGGTTGGCCGTAGTGACCAGTTTCCCCGAAGCGTTATATGCCATTTGATACTTCATCAAATTCATCATCTCCTCATCCAGGGACACCCCGGAAGTCGCTTCCCGTCTATTGGACAACTGATCCATAATGGAGGTTTGGTGATCCAGGCTGCTTTTGGCATTCACTACGTCCCGCCCGATCAGGCCGATCAGGGAGGCGTAACTATCATTGATCGTCACCGTCCCTCCGCCCATGGCGGCTTTGTCTTTAATTGCACCGAGAGCCAGAGCATTGTCGCCATCACCGTTTACCGAAGCCGACGCGGCGATTTTATTCACGTTGGAGCTGACGGCGGCACTGACTTGAAAATTTCTAGCCTCCGCCGCCGGCGTAAAAAAATCACTGCCCCTACTGCCATCGTTGTCGTAACCCGCCTGATGCTGGTTATTAACCTCGGCGATAATGGCGGCCGCCAAGGCATTCAGTTTTTCCTTATAATCGGGAACAATCGTGTTCGCTGTTTCCAGCAAGGCGGCCATCTTTCCTTTGCCACCCTGCGAAAGCGCCTGATTCAGATTGTCGTTCTGATCGTTCAGATAAACCACGGCAATCAAACCATTGGGATGAGTTACATCCAGCGAATAAATGTTAGTCTCTAAAATTAAAGGCTTGCCATTGGCAAGGAATACATTGACGGCGCCATTGCGGTCTTCGACGTAATTCATGTCCACCAGGCCGCTTAACTGCTTTAATAGTTCGGAACGTCTGTCTTGAAGGATATTGCTGTTGCCGCTATCCTGCGCACCGTTGGCAACGATAGTTTTATTTAAATCGGCAATTTGCTTAAGATAGTCGTTAACCTGGGCAATGGTGTTGTTAATATTGTCATCCGTATCCTGTACCAGTCCACTCAGGGCGCTGTCTAAACCACGAAATTTGGCAGTCATGTCCTGGGCGGCGGCCAGGACATTTTCTCTCTCTATCTGCCCTTGGGGATTAGTTGCCAACCCACTCCAGGCGTTCCAGAACCTGTTCATCATATCGCTGGCCGCTCCCCCATTTTCCGCAAATATTCCTTCGATCCGATCCAATACGTCGCTCTTTGCCTGGCTGTATCCCACCATCTGGGACTGATTAACTGCCTGGTTGCTCAGATAGGCGTCATAAATTCTCTCTACGCCGGATACCTGAACGCCGACCTGTGCCTGCACCGAAGCCACATCAACCGTTCCTTCAGATTGGAAAACAGTCCTTTGGCGTGAATAGCCGGGTGTATTGACGTTGGCGATGTTGGCGCCCGTCAGATCAATCGCGAATTGAAAACCCTGCAAACTGTTATAAGAAGTGTTCAAGAGACCATTTAGTGACATTTTCTTATCCTTCCTTGCAAAGTATCCTGCCGTTCCTGGCGCCAGCCTTAAGTTGGCCAGTATTTATATAATCAGCGCCGGTGGAAAATAGATTATTAATAAAATCCATCGTGCTTTTTACATACGAGACCGAATAATCAAGGAGTACCTTATTCTTTTCATTAATTTCGTTTATCGAGCCCATGAGACTGCTTAAGGCCATTTGCTGCGCCTTCAACTCAGTTTTTCGCTGCCCATCCACACAAGAAGCAAGGACTGTCAGGGTGATATCTTTTTCTTGCCTGCCGAGGCTCTTGGCAATCTTTTTGACGATACTGGCCCGCGCTTCTTCCAGTATCTTGGCCTTTAAGACACAGGTTTCCGTTTTACTATTGCTTGCCGTCAGAAGCTCCAGAGAAGGCCTTCTCAGCACATCTCTCTTCTCATTAATATTTGCCTGCAATTCCCCATAGACTTCCACGTCTTGCCTCAGTACAACCAGCAGGGAATCCAGGAGACTTTCAAATTCGGCTTCATCGGATGGCCGTACCGGTTCGTTAATGAGCCCTAGCATAGCTAACTCCCCTTTCTGAACAGAGCACAGCAAGCATCATGCCACCCTGGCGCGGAAGGACGTTGCCTTTCTCCGCCCCGCATATTCTCTGTTTTATCCTTCCCGCATGGGCGGTAATCCAGCCATCTCATGGTCTTCTGGTTGCCCGCTTTCGCGGGAACTACAAAGTTGGGGCATTTTAAAAAGGGGTTAAAGGCATTGAGCTGCAGGGTGGTAGGAAATCTTGTCTGGGCAGGAGGAATTTTTTTCCTACCAAAGCAGTAATCACGCCCTCGGGGACGGTTTCATTATAGTGCATCGCGGACGCGTATCGCTCATTGCCGCAGGCGTGACGATAAGACGGTAAATGTGCTTAAAGCAACTAGCCAAAGATCTCAAGCAAGGATTCGCGCACCATCTTTCCGGCAATTTGGTCGCTATGGATTTTATAGTTTCCCTGCTCTATCTGGGCCTTTAATTCCTGAACCTTGGCTTCCCTGATATCCGGCAGTTTTTCAATAACTGTCTTGGCCAGATTAATGTCTTTAGCCAGCGAGGAAATATCGACTTTCTCCGTTGCTGCCGCTGTCGAACCTGTCTTCTTATCCACGGTCTGGTTCAGGTTATCACTCCTTTGGTACGATTGGATCACCTGTGTCGCCGGATCGTTCAAATTATTTATTTTCATAATGCTCCCTCCCTCCGTCATGTCCCCGATAAACAAGATGGACGCGCCAAAGTAATTGTTTTCTCAGAGGAAAGCAATTACTAACTTGCCAAGTCACAACTGTTATCGGTTTGCGGAAGGATAAACTTTAGCTATTTTTATGACCGTGCTCTACTTGCCCTTATGCAACTGCTGGAAAAGTACGCCCTGCAAGCCCATTCCCCCTTTTTTGGCCAGTTCTTCCGAAATCTTCTGGTCCATCATCATTTCATAGGTATCCTTGCCGGTCATCTTATTTGCCAGCTCACTCTGGGGAACGGTGCTACGCATGCCTTTGAAAATTTGATAGAGAAATATGGACTCAAAATCGGCGCAGGCCTTGCGCAGCTTCTTTTCCTGCCTCGCGTTTTCTTCGCTGTTGACCGAAACATCGTCTTTCAACCCGCCTGCAGGAGAAAAAACGGGGGGCAAATTGATGCGGCTGTCGCCCATCTGCTGTCTCTTCCTTTCACCCGGCGATAGTCTAAATAATACGCAATTCGGCTTGCAGAGCACCCGCCGCTTTGATCGTCTGCATAATAGTAATCAGGTCACGAGGGTTAACGCCCACAGCATTCAGAGCTTTTACGACCTCTTGGATAGTAACACCTTTGGGTAGTACCATCAATTGTTCTTTGCCCTCCTCAACAGTGGCGGTTCTGTTCGTGGTGACAACAGTTTGCCCGCCGGAAGCAACAATAACGCTCCCTTCATTTGCGGTGGCAGGAGCGCTCCCGGCAGTGGGACGGGGAGCAAAGGGCTGCGGTTGCGAGACGCTTGGCGCTTCCCTGATCTGAATGCTGAGATTGCCATGGGCAACGGCGATGGTTGATATGCGGACATTTTCCCCCATAACCACCGTGCCGGTATTTTCATTCATCACCACCACAGCCTGAGAGTCAACTGGCACATCCAGACCTTCAATGAGGGCAATAAACTCGGATACGTTTCCTCGTGGGTCCGCAGGCAATGCTACAGATACGGAAGATGAATCCATCGACCGCGCCGACGATTGCCCGGTGAAATTGTTGATGGCCGCCGCCAATCGGGAAGAGGTGGTAAAATCGGGTTGGAAAAGATTAATCGTCAAAGTTTTGCTGTTGCCAAATTCATACCTGATTTCCTTTTCCACCAAGGCGCCGTTGGCAATCCTGCCAACGTCCGGATGGTTCTTGACGGCCCCGCTGCCACCGCCACTGGTTGTATATCCTCCCAACGTAACTGCGCCTTGCGCCACGGCATAAACTGCACCGTCGGCGCCGCGCAGGGGAGTCATGAGCAATATGCCGCCACCCAAGCTCTTGGCGCTGCCAATGGAAGAAACGGCAATATCAAGCTTAGACCCCTGCTTGGCAAAGGGCGGCAAGGTGGCCGTCACCATGACTGCGGCCGTATTCACCGCCTTCAGTGTTTTATCGCTTGGCATCGTTAACCCTTGCCGTGTCAACATGTTAGCCAACGTATCCCGGGTGAAGCCGTTTTTCATGTCATCACCGGTGCCAGCCAGGCCCACCACCAGGCCGTAACCTATGAGCTGGTTGTCCCTGATGCCGCTGATGCTGGCGATGTCTTTGACCCGCGCCCCATAGGAGGAAGTGGCCAGGAAAAGACCGGCAATTGCCAGCAGGCTGTATATTATTGATAATCTTCTCACCTTCATTTTTCAGCACTCCTTCGTTATCCTAAACCCGATAAGCGGCATAATTACCTCCCGGTGGGATAAGTGTGAAACGTTTTTCACCGGAAAGCAACCTCTGGCTTGCTAAAAGGGCCAGACCGCATCCACGACGCGGGTCAGCCAGCCCGGTCGCATCTTGTCATTGATGACGCCGGCGCCGGCATAATAAATCCTGGCATCGGCAATATACTGGGAAGCGATAACATTGTCGCTGCTGATGTCTTCCGGCCTGATGGTGCCGCTAATGACGACGTACTGATCCTCTCCATTCATCGTCAACTGGCGACGACCTTCAATGAAAAGATTGCCGTTTTCCAGTACCTTCAAAACCCGGGCCGTCAAGCGGGCCGACAATGCCGTTGTCCTGCTGGTATCGCCGGCGCCCTTTAATGAATTGGAGGAGGTTCCCCCGATTTTGATATTGCCCTGCAGCTTTTGATTACGTTCCTCAATGGTTTTTTCGAGCCCGAGCATGGCGCCGATACCGGCAGCCGTGGTGGCGTCCCGGCTCGTATTCGTGCTGGCCTGTGTGTTGCCGACGGTTGTCTCGCTCACCACGATCGTGACAATGTCGTTTATTTGCCGGGCCTTGCTATCCAGAAAAAGCATATTCCTGGTATTCTCGCCGGGCCAAATGGAACCTGATGCAGGCGCCCCAACAACGGGAGGGGGAGCCAAGTCAGGTGGCTGACTTTTTATCCGGTCCACCCTTGAGGCACAACCCCCGATAAATAGGAGGCCCAGGACAGACAGGCCGCAGAAAAGCCACATGGCGGTCCTCGTTGCGTCATTTTTCATAGACACCTCATAGTGCTATCCCCGCTAACCCACTAAAATTCGACCTTCACCAGGGACTCACCAACCACCCTGGCATAAATAATTTTTTGGGATGATGCATTTTTTACCCTGATCAGCGCCTCGGCGATGCCGTTCTCCTGTGATATGCCCATTGTTCTTATACTGAAATTACCGTTATCAAGCATGATCCGGACCGGACCCCCTGCTTTAATCAAGCGCGGTTCTTTAATAATATTTCTGGCAATTTCATTATTTTGCCTGATATTTACCATCAATACCTTGCCAATGACCTCGCCGGAGGCGGTTGCCTTTCTATCAGATAAACGTCTGACCCATTTTTTTATGACGCGCACGTCCGCGGCGGTAATGACCTTGCCTTTTTTCAAGGTCTTCGTGCTGACGACCACCTCTCTCAATGCTTCCATTCCGACCCGCAGGCTTGTCTCCTTGACGAGCTTCGCCCCAGAATAATACTTGACTCTGAAGGCGGTGTCGCCGACAAAATCTTGATCCGGACGGGCCGTTATCTCCAGAGTAATATCTTCCCCCGGAATGACAACATCATTTAATTTTGATTTGCCTTCCACACGGAAGGTGCCTGGCGACCATTGCATGTTACTCTCGACATAATTGACAATGGCTGTTTTAATTTTCGCCTCCGTGATGATGGCGGCGGCCACCTTATCGGGAAAAGATGCCGCGATAACCATTAACATCAGCAGAGACGCGGCGATTCTTTTGCCCGAAACATTATCCATGGCCTTCACCCATAATTATCATTGCTTTGACCATATCAACGTTTCAGATTGTTAATTATTCCCAGCATATTGTCGGCGGTTTGCACTGACTTGGAATTTATCTCATAGGCCCGCTGACCAACGATCATCTTTACCATCTCGTCAATAACGCTGACATTGGCCATTTCCAGATAATTTTGCGAGAGGGTGCCCAAGCCGTTCTCTCCCGGGTTGCCCGTAATCGGCTCACCCGAGGCGTCTGTCTTGTCGTAGAGGTTTCTTCCCAGACTACTCAGGCCGGCCGGATTGGCAAAATTAGCCAGTTCTATCCGTCCTGTACCCATCGGCGCTCCGGTGTTATCGGAAGCTGTCCAGGTACCGCCGTTGTCCACGGTAAAAACCACCGTATCCGGTGGAATCGTCACAGCGGGAATTATTTTCAGCCCTTCCGAGGTACACAGGTTCCCGTCCTTGTCCAGCTTTAGATTTCCCGCCCGTGTGTAAACGGTCCGCCCGGCATTGTCCACCTGTAAAAAACCGTCGCCTTCAATAGCAAAATCAAATTTGTTTCCTGTCGCCTGGTAATCGCCCTGGCTGAATATCTTTTCCGTTGCCATGGGCTTCACACCCAACCCCACCTCTATGCCAACAGGCAACTGATCGCCCGCCGATGTCTGAGCGCCGGATTTGGCGGTAAGTTGGTACATGAGATCCTGGAAATCCGCTCGTGATTTCTTGTATCCCACCGTGTTAACATTGGCTAAATTGTTTGATATTACATCCTGCTCCAATTGTTGCGCCACCATCCCTGTGGCAGCCGTATATAAAGATCTGATCATCTCCCAACCTCCTTGCAATGTTTCACTGGCTACGCCAATCTGCCGACGCGGCCAGTGGAAAGTTTATCCAGGTCCTGGATTGTTTGCATCACTTTTTGATAGGACTCAAAAGAGCGCTGAATGTCTATCATGTCTGCCATTTCCTTAATGGCATTAACATTCGTCAATTCCAGATGGCGGTTGATTAAATCGGGCGCTGCCTCCTTTTTGTTGCCTGCAGTCCCGGGATCCGTAAATAGCCCGTCTCCGCGTCTGAGGAGATTTTGCCGGTTGTCAAAACTGACCACCTGCAATTTTCCCGCCTCCGTACCATCCACCAGAACCGTCCCGTTGCTCTCAATCGTCACATGCTTGCCATTGATCCTGATGGGGCCGGCTTCTCCGAGCACATTATCTCCCGATTGCGTAACCAGTACGTTCTTGCTTATGCTGAAATTACCCTTCCTGGTGTAGGCAAGCCCCGCCTTGTTCTCTATGACAAAGAAACCATCGCCCTGAATGGCGACATCAAGCGTATTATCCGTTTTCTGCAATAATCCCGGACTGTGATCGACCATTATGAATACCCCCCCCCGCTGTCGCCTTTATTGTCTGCGGTTTTATCCCCAGGGTATAAATGCTCCGCCTTGAAGCCCGGCGTGGAAAGATTGGCAAGGTTATGGGAAACCACATCAAGTTGCAACATGGCGTTGGCAGCTACTTTCGCTAGGTCACCGACTCCGTAAGACATGGGATCATTCCTCAATTATCAGTTAGCAAGTTACGAACAGCATTGCAACCCGCATGCCAACTGCCGTCGGCCTAAACCGGGCCAAGGCAAAGGGGGGAAAACAGGAGCGATAGCCAATAAATAGCGGTTGTTGCAAAAATCTTTGCCTCACTGCCGGTACGGTTTCCGTACCGGCAGTGAGGCAAAGATTGCCTAGCAAGCTAAAAATTGCCGGTGGGAAGGAATATCATTTTATCCAAGCTGATTTTCGCGACGTTTTTCATTAACAGAATAGACAAAGGCCAATATCTCAGCCACCGCCTTGTAGATTTCCACGGGAATTTGCTCATCAATATCCAACTTGCTTAATATCTGCACCAAGGCGGGATCGCTTTTGAGCGGCACATCATTCTTCCTGGCCAATTCAATGATCTTTTCCGCAAGGATGCCCCGGCCCTGGGCCGTTACCCGGGGCGCCGCATCTTTTTTTCTGTCATATTTCACTGCTGCCGCAAGGAGCGTTTTTTTCTTTTCAGGCATCGTTACCCCTCCCATCGTCAGGCAAACAGGTTGACCACATCCTGCTCGTTAAACATCTCCCGGTGGCAATCCTGTCGAATCACCGTCAAGTCATCCGTCACCTTGGAGGTCAGCAAATCGCAGCCATAACCTATCTGACGCAACGCATCACCCAGCCCTGGCAAAAAGGGGGCGAAGAAGCCTTGGGCTTCAGGATCGGTGAATTTAAAAACGCAGGTAATTTTCTCGTCGTTCAGGGAGGCATCAACCATCATATCGCCCAACTTATCCATACTGAGAAACATAACAACATGAAGCTTTTTACTTTTCCCCGCCCCGCCGGTAACGTTTTTTTCCAGATCAATGAATATCTCGCCGGTCCTGACCCCCCCCGGAAACAGTAATGGTACCTGTAACAGGTATTTATTGTCATTTTCCTGAGAGGAAATATTTACCACCTGCTGCGTTTCAATCGCCCGCAGCGACATCTCGGTAAACTTAGCCAACTGTGTTAACTTCTGCAATTCCTCCGGAACCAGGGAACTGCCTGTCTTCAATAACCACGTTAATTCACTGGTTAATTTCAGTAAAGCGCTTTTCAAACTTTCTGCCGGACGCTGATTGTCCCCACTTTGCTGGAGAAAATCCAACCAATCGCCTTCCAGGCTTAACCCAAGTTTGGCGGCATAATCTTTTAAAAAAAGGGTATTTGCCAAAGATTTCCGGGAACAGAGCAAGCCGTCAATAATTTTGTTCACATTTCCCAGGGCATTCCTAATCGCTTCCGGAAATGGCCGGTTGAGGGACTGTTGATTAAATACCTCCGGCCCCTTTTGAAAAATTTCTATCAGGGCTTCCGGGTTGCTGCGGAAAATCCTCAAATAGTTATTATACATATTATCTGATGGACCGGCTTTTTCCCCTACCCTGGCCTCCAGAACTTCACCACCGGCAACGGGCAAAACAGCCGCGGCATCTTTTGTTCTGACGGCCGGGGCAAGGCCTTTCGGTGAGGGTAAGGGAATTGTGGCAGAAGCAACGGCAGGCATTTATGGTCCTATTTTTTTCTTTTCCAACTCGAAAATCAGGGAAATCTCCCCTTCCGTTAAACCGGTCTGCTGGACCACCTCTTTTACCGTTAGACCTGTCTTTAGCAACGCACTAACCTTCGTGTATTTATTGCTGTCATGCACTCCGTCAGGAAGACGGCTCTGCTCCAGTTGCCGATTAACCTCCTGCCGTTGTTCAGCTAATTTTGCTTCCTGCGTTTCCAGATGAAGCGCCAAGTTTTTTAATTTCGCGCAGCTTTCATCCATGATCCGGGAAAAATGCGCTGCTTCGGCACGCGATTCCTGGATTAATCTCCCTAACTCTGCGAGAGATGTATCGTCTAGCACCGGGGGCTTGGCCTGGCCAATATTCCGTCCGATACGCATCAGTAGAAACAAAATGGCAATACATAAAACGATATCCGCGATAATTTGGAAAATCATGAGCGCTTGCATACCCATATCAGACCTTTATATTGATATGCCCCATCTGCTGGGTCACGTCCTGCTCTTCTTCCCCCCTGATCACCTGGCGCACGCTTGCCCGGCGATCGGCGTCGGCTCTTCTTTCCCGTTCCTCCCGTTCCCTTTTATCTTTGATCGATGTTTTGCGCGCTTCCTCCGCATCGGGAACCTTTTTGGGCCGCAACCGCTGTTCTTCTTTTGCCTGCAATTCCAAATAGCGCTGGTGCATCTCAGGATGGCGTTGTTCCACCCGGTGAACCTTTTCCGCCTGCTCCAGCTGCGCAACGATCTGCTGCATATCAATGGCCCTTAACATATCGCCACCCCCTTAACCGTACAATCGTCACTGTCAGTTAATATCTTTAGTATTAACGCATTAATGTACTTGCCTTCTTCCAGGAGGCAAGTACTAACCTGCTAACGATAGGGTATGCCAAGCGAGATTTTATTACGGCCGTTGGCCTGGCTAATCCGGACCCCGACACCGGAATGGTTTAGCAGGGAAAGGGCGCCGCAAACGCCGCAGTCGATTTGGGGGAGAGCGGCAAAATCAAACCCCGCCTCTTTTCGTACGATTACCCCCTGACATGTTCCAGATATATCTTCACCGCTATCTTCCATGGTGAGCATGATATTGCTGTCATCACTATCAGTTATTATGGAAATTTCCTTGAGGGGCGAATTCTTCAATCTTTCTTTGGCAGAGATGAGAAGCATGCCGGTGGCAAGGGAAAAATCGGCGGGTATTCCCTGGAATAGAGGTAAATTACGATCAAGTTGGATATCTTTTTGAATGTCGTGCTTGAAATCCAGATAAAAATCGGCGAATCGTATTTCTGCCTCCAACAACTGGGATAAATCAATGCTCACCGACTCCCGGCAAGCAAGGGCTGACAGCTTGTCGGCCACATCGCGGAATAAATTAAAAAATCTGTCTGATTCGCCTGAGATGGTATTTATATCCCTGATAATTTTCTCGGCGCCAAAATCCTGGGCGAAGCCGGGAAAACGCGTTTCCATTCTCTTGATGCTGTCCTCAAGCCGTCGTTGCAGTAATTTGGCACGCCCCATAATACCGTTCAATGGGTTGGCAAAGTTATGCAGCACTCCCGGCATTAGTTCCCCCATAAAAGTTGCAACGAATTCCCTTTCCAGTTCCTGATAGATTTCCAATTTATCCATTAAGGGCATCCCTTATTTAGTAAGTTTTATATTACGACAAATTTGGTAAAGTAAATGTTTTTGATCCCATCTCCTCCCAAAAAACCGCTTACTGACTTATTTATTTCTTCCTTTAGCACGTTCTTGATTCTCGGCTCCAATGGGAAGACAATGCTCTTCCTTTTCAGTGTATCGTAGATGATCTTCCTGACTTCGGCTATGTTCTGTTGAAGGGTGACGTCCTGACCGGGGCTCAATTCAAAGGTCAGGTCGCAAGTCATAACCAGACATTTACCCCTGTCATCATTGGTGGTTATAACAAAATCGTTTACTTCGGCGGTCAGTGGTTTCCGCTGGAGAGAAGCAGCCAGGGGCGCCTCGTTTCCCGGCAGGCGTGGCGCGGTCTGCTGCGCCCCTTTCCACCAATAGGAAACTCCTCCGGCAGCAAAGAGCATGACCAGGACAAGCGCAGCAATCCACAACCACTTAGAGGGTAGCCACCTTCCGGATATGCGGCCACATTCCTCCTCGGCGGACAGTGTTCGCGCCGGTAGCGGAATCTCCAGTTCCTCGATTTCCAGGGTATCTAAAGTTACTTTTTTTACCATAATTTCTAACTTGTTAACGGTAGTCCTTGACCGCCGCCCGCAAACGCAGGGTGGCCTGAGCATGAATCTGACAGACCCTTGATTCCGTAAGATCTAAGGTTCTACCGATCTCCTTCATTGTCAATTCTTCATAATAATACAGCGATAGCACGATTTTTTCTTTTTCCGGCAAGGCCGCAATGGCATTCTTCAACCCCTTGATCAACTCCTTGCTGGTTATGTTCTGAAGAGGATTGCCGTGATCAATAGCGTCCATTACTTCTTCGCCCCTGTATTTCTCTAAATAATCGGGGGGCAAGTCTTCCTGACTGATAATGGATATCCTCTTCACCTCATTTAGGAGCGAAAAATATTCGCTCAGCGTGAGTCCCAGATGTTCGGCGATCTCTGTTTCATGAGGCGCCCTCCCCAATTTTTTCTGCAGCCCGGCAAAGGCATTTTCCAAGTGGTTATCTTTATTGCGTGTAGATCTTGGCACCCAATCTCGCTGCCTCAATTCATCCAGGACGGCGCCCCTGATCCGGAAGTGGGCGTAGGTCTCAAATTGGACATTCCTCTGGGCGTCATATTTTTCCAGCGCTGATATCAAACCGATGATCCCCACATTAATGAGATCTTCTTTGTCGGCCATATCTATAGGCAGTTTTGCCGCCATCCGCAAAACGATGGTTTTGACCAGGGGAGCGTATTTAATTATCAGGGCATCGCGGGTTTTTTTATCCATTTTTTATATCGGCAATATCCTCCCAGAAAAATTCAATACTGCCTGCTCCATCATTTTCAGGTTTCTCCTGACAAATTTTTTCCGCTATTGCCTTGAGGCACCTGCTGGCCGACGCTTGGGGATATAGCGCCCCGATTGCTTTTTGCTGTTTCACCGCGTTTGGCAGTTTTTCATCGTAAAGGACATCGCCCAGATATTCAATCGTTAGATTGAGAAAGTGATCTGTCGCCTGGCTCAGCCTTTTGTAAACCTCTTTGGCCTCGGCAGTTGACCTCGCCATATTCACCAGCAACCGGAACCGTTTTTTGGCATGCCGTTGGTAAAGAACCTTAATTAAAGCATAGGCATCCGTAAGGGATGTGGGTTCTGAGGAGACGACGATGATTATTTCTTTGGCCGCCGCATTAAAAAACATTACATTCCCGGCAATTCCGGCCGCCGTATCAATGAGAAGGAAATCCAGCCCCTCGCTCAGATAGCGTAATTCATCAAGTAACGTCAGTTTCTGACCTCGCGACAGTTCCGCCATTTCCAGGATACCCGACGAGGCAGGCAACACCATGATGCCGCCAGGCCCATGAATTATGGTCTCGGCAATGCTTTTTTCACCTTTCAGAACATGGTATAAATTATACCGGGGCGTGAGCCCCAGGATTAGGTCGACATTGGCCAGCCCCGTATCGGCATCAAGGATCAGCACCCGTTGTTTCATACTGGAAAGATAATATGCTAAATTAACCGCGATATTCGTTTTACCGACGCCCCCCTTGCCGCTGGTAACGGCAATTACCCTGACCGGCCTCTGCGGCAGCGCGACCGTTGTCGGCCGAGGCTCTTCCTTACGCCCGCTTTTCATTTCCCGTAGCATCAACGCCTGATCCACTGTCATTCCTCATTCCCGTATGTTCTAATTCCACATGATCAACTCTGCAAGTCTGGACGGATTGGCCAGTTCAATGTCATGGGGCACATTCTGTCCTGTTGTGACAAAGGATACGGGCCTACCGGCTTGTGCAATCACGTCGTAAAGGAAACCACAGCCGGTACATTCATCCACTTTTGTAAATATAATTTGGTCACATTCCAATCTGCCGTACCTTCTAACCACTTCCATCATATTTTCCCGACTTGACGTAAGGGAAAGAAGCAGGTTTGTTTCCACCTCCCGGTTGCCGGTCACCAAATCTTGCAGGATGGAAAAATAATCCTTGTCGGTACGGCTCTTGCCGGGAGTATCCACCAGAATCACATCCCTGTCGTCAAATTTTTGCAGTGCCTGTCGAAAAGTCTCCTGTTCAGAAGCCACCTCCAGCGGCAGCCCCATTATCCGAGCGTAAACATTTAATTGTTCCACCGCTGCAATGCGATAAGTATCCATGGTGATTAGCCCCACCGTCAGCTTTTGCTCCAGGGCATAGCGGGCAGCAAGCTTTGCCAGGGTAGTTGTTTTACCCACGCCCGTCGGACCGAGAAAAATCTTTACCTTTTTTCCTTTCCCGTCCTTGTTGTGGCCCAAGGTAACCCGAATAAGACGCTCCGCAATTCTCAGACCGCTTTCGTAGTCTGGAATTTCTTGCGCGGGAATCTCCTGTTTCATTGCCTCCAGCAGCTTGCAAGCCCGCGCCTTCGATACTCCCCGACCAACAAGGTAATTGTAGATGCGAGAAAGGATAGTTTTTTCTTCACTTTGACCACGCAAACCGATGATATCAAAAAAATCCTGCAAGCTGTCCTTCAAGTCCGCAAATTCTTCCGACAGGTTATCTTTCCGGATGCCCTGGACCAGCGCCTTCAGTCCTTCCATCTCTTTTCTAAAGTAAGAAATGAGCTCCCGATTCTCAAAAGATAAAGACTTTTCCCGGTCGCCTGTTCCCTCTCCCCTTGCTTCTCCACGGGGCTCCGGGCCTTCATCGCGGGCCGCCATGATTTCAATCAGCTTTTTTTCGCCCGGCAAACGTTTCGTCGAAATAACGACAGCCTCCGGCCCCAGATCTTTTTTAATCCTGGCAAGCGCTTCCTTCATGTTGGCTGCTTCATACCTTTTAACCTGCATCCTACAACTCCACCATACCCAGCGACTTGATGTTGACGTCGCGCGCTATCTCATTGTGAGAAAGAACTACCAGGGCGGGTAAATATTTTTCCAGCGTCTTACGCAACGACATTCTCGCATTGGGAGAACAAAGCAAAATTGGCTGGAGACCTTTCGTTGTAAAGTTAGTGACGATTTTCTGTAAATTAGCCACTAAAGTTTTCACGACATTCGGATCCGGTGAAACAAAGGATTCATATTCTGTGTGCTGGACGGCACTTGAAATCTTGTCTTCAATATCCGGGGAAATCATCATGACCGTAATATTACCCCCCTGATCCTGGTACTGCTTGGTAATCAACCGGGCCTGAGATTGCCGGACGTAGCCCGTCAGGACATCGACATTCTTGGTCAGCGGATAATAATCAGCCAGGGTTTCCAATATTGCCAGCAAGTCCCGGATGGATATCCTTTCCCGCAGCAGCTTCTGCAAAACCTTCTGTAACGTACCCAGGGGAACGATCTTGGGGACAATTTCTTCCACAACCTTCGGATAGGCCCTGGAGAGGTTTTCCAGCAGGTGTTGCACCTCCTGCCGACCAAGCAATTCATCGGCATGAGATTTTACGATCTCCGTCAGGTGCGTGGTGATAACCGTGGCCGTATCCACGACAACAACGCCCTTGGCCTGTAGCCTTTCCTTCTCCATCTCCGGCACCCATACCGCCGGCAGGCCGAAGGCCGGCTCTTTTGTTGCTACCCCCGGTACTTTCAGCCCAAACTCATCGGCAGTGATTGCCAGACAATGGCCGGGCATCAACTCTCCCCTGGCGATCTCCACGCCTTTCATCAGCACCGAGTATTCATTAGGCCTCAATTGCATATTATCCCTGATATGGATGGAAGGCACGATAATGCCCATCTCCAAGGCTGTTTGTTTCCTCAGCACCTTGATCCTTTGCAGCAATTCGCCGCTCTGGGAGGCATCAACGAGATGTATCAATCCATAGCCTACCTCAAGCCCCATTAGATCCAACGGTATCACGCCTTCTTGAACTTCTTCGACAGGCGCCGCCGGCAATGTTTCTTCAAATTCCCTTCCCTTTGCCGCCTTGACCGTCAGACTATAAGCGAAGAGGCCGAGACAGGAAGAAACGAGGATAAAGGAAAACCTCGGCATACCGGGGATCAGAGCAAAAATGAAGATCATCCCCGCCGCCAGGGCAATGGCCTTCGGCTGAACAAAAAGCTGATCCCTTATCTCTACACCCAGTTCTGTGGCCGCCGCCGTTCTCGTCACCAGCATGCCGGCCGCCGTGGAAACGATGAGAGCCGGCACCTGGGTGACCAGCCCGTCCCCGACCGCCAACAAGGTGTAGTTGCGCGCCGCTTCGACCACGACCATGCTTTGCTGCATGACTCCCACAATTAGCCCGCCAATGACATTTACCAGCGTGATGATGATGCCGGCGATGGCATCGCCGCGCACAAATTTGCTGGCCCCATCCATAGCGCCATAAAAATTTGCCTCCTTTTCCACTTCCGCCCGGCGGCGGCGCGCGTCTGTATCAGAAATCAGCCCGGCATTCAAATCGGCATCAATACTCATTTGCTTGCCCGGCATGGCGTCAAGGGTAAATCTGGCGGCTACTTCGGCAATCCTGGTGGCGCCTTTCGTTATGACAACAAAATTTATTAAGACCAGTACCGTAAACACGATGAAGCCAACGACATAATTGCCGCCCACGACAAAGGTTCCGAAGGCTTTGATAACCTGGCCGGCCGCTTCCGTACCCTCATTGCCATGGAGCAGGATGAGACGGGTGGAGGCCACGTTCAGAGATAAACGCAGCAAGGTAACGATGAGCAGCACGGATGGAAAAGCGGAAAAATGCAGTGGCTTCAGCACATACATGGACATAAGGAGAATGACAATGGAGAAAGTCAGGCTGACGGACAACAAAATATCCAGCAAAACCGTCGGCAACGGTACGATCATGACAAAAAGAATGCCTATCACGGCCATCGGCACTACGGCACTGCTGGCGCCTGCCTTATCCATTGTGGGATTGTCGTCCATCACTGCTGCTGCCCCCATCCTAATCTCTATCTCCTTTATTTCTGACGCAAACGGTAAACATATGCCAGCACCTCAGCCACGGAACGGTAAAGATTTGCGGGGATTGAATCTTCGACCTTTACCATCTTATACAATACTTGTGCCAATGGCTTGTCTTCAACGATAGGCACATTGCTTGCCCTGGCCACCTCCCTGATTTTCTCGGCAACCAGATCGGCGCCTTTGGCCACGACCCAGGGCGCGCTTTGTTTTCCCTGTTCATACTTGAGAGCCACCGCCAGGTGCGTCGGATTGGTTATAATCACATCGGCGGTGGGCACGGCTGCCATCATCCGCTTGCGGGCCATCTCCCTCTGGAGACGCCTGATTCTGGCTTTAATGGTCGGATTGCCATCCGTATTCTTGAATTCTTCCTTGATTTCCTGACGGGACATGCGCAAACCCTTCTCGTATTCCCAGCGCTGATACAGGTAATCAAGAAGGGCCAAAAGGACCAAAACCCAGCAGGTGGTGACCAAAATCTTGAAGGATATTTTGCCCATGTAAATCAGAATACCCCAGACACTCTGTTCTGCCAGTGTCAGGCAGTTTTTGATTTCATCCCCGATTACCTGGTAGGAGACAAATCCGACAATACTCATCTTGATGATGTTTTTTACTAACTCCACCGCTGATTTCAGGGATAGGAGATTTTTTAAGCCGCTTAACGGGTTAAGCTTTGAAAGCTTGGGCTCCAGGGCCGAGGTGGAAAAAAGCATCCCTACCTGGAGAATATTGGCAGCCAAGGCGACAACGCAGATCAGCGCCAGAAGCGGCAGAAGCATAAAGAACACTTTGAACATATAGCCGGTGAGCAGTGAGGGCGCAGTATCCATGGTTATGACGACCTGGCCTGCGGACCGGAAACTGGAGGACATCATAGCCATTAATTTTTGCAACAGGCCGGCGGCATGGAAGTGAAAATAGATCAGACAGGCGAACAGGACGGCAACGGAGGGAATCTCCCTGCTCTTGGCGACCTGGCCCTTCGCACGCGCTTCATCCCGGCGCTTGTCGGTTGCCTGCTCTGTTTTTTCCTGACCCTGCTCGTTGTCCGCCATAAAGCTTAACCGCCTATCTGTTTGATGACGCGGGCGTCAATATTTTGTGCGGCGGCAGCGTCACGCTACAGAATGCGCATAAGCAAGGCTATCTTCCCCGCCATGCCGGAAAATAAGCGTGCGACAAGCTCGGCGAAAACAGGCGCCGTTAAGCCCACAAACAATAGCCCCACGGAAATTGTCAGCGGATAACTGACAATAAAGACATTGAGCTGCGGCACCGTTCGCGCCACCACCCCCAGAGCAACATTGGTAAATAGCAGCACCGCCATGATCGGGGCGCTTATCCTGACGGCAATCATGAATACCTCCTGGGAAAGGCGAATTATGACCTGCAAGAGCGCTCCGGAATAATGAACGTTCAGCGGGCTTAATGCCTGGTAGCTTTCGGAAATCGCACTGATAATAATATGGTGGGCATCGATACCCAAAAACAACAGCAAACTCATCATATACTGAAACTCGGTAACAACGGAAATCTGAATATTCGAGGTGGGATCAATGACACTGGCGATGGAAAATCCCATTTGAAACCCCAGCGTCTCGCCCGCCATCTGTATGCCGGCAAAAATAAATTTGGCCGTAAAGCCGATGCTGACCCCAATGAGCAGTTCGCCCGCAATTTTCAATACCAGGGGTAAAAACTCCAAATTACCCGGGGGGCCAAGCCCTCCCTTTACCAGGGGAAAGAGAATCATGGCAATCAACAATGACAGCCCCCATTTGACTATGGAGGGCACGACGGCGTCCCCAAAAACGGGGGTCAGCAGCATGATTGCGCTGACACGGATGAAAACCAGGATAAAAGCCTCGATCAAATCTGGGGTTAGAACCGGAATACTCATCTAAAACCTCGCTAACCCCCATCTCCCTTCACCTTATGCACAGGGGGATATTGGCAATAATGTTATGAGTATAGGTTACCAGGAGATTGAGCATCCAGGGCAGCGCAGCAACAAGGACCACCATCACGGCAACTATTTTCGGCACAAAAACAAGCGTCATCTCCTGGATCTGCGTCACCGCCTGAAAGAGGCTGATGGCCACACCCACTACCAGGGCCACGATTAAAGCGGGCGCAGAAATCAGCAACATCAACTTGATCGCTTCCGCAATCAGTCCCACAACAAATTCTGTTGACATAATAATTTCCCTTTCCTATCTAAAACTCTGCACCAACGACCCTGCCAGCAAAGACCAGCCATCCACCAGCACAAACAAAAGCAGCTTGAAGGGCAGGCTGATCATGATCGGGGGCAACATCATCATTCCCATTGATAAAAGGATACTGGCCACAACCATATCCAGAATTAAGAAGGGGAGATAAATCATAAAGCCGATTTGAAAAGCCGTCTTCAATTCACTGATCACAAAAGCAGGGATCAATACGGAGAGAGAAATATCGGACGGCTTTTCCGGCCTTTTTTCTTTCGCTATTTTTACAAACAGGGCCAAATCTTTTTCTCGTGCCTGGCGCAGCATAAATTCCTTTACCGGTATGATGGCCTTCGCCAACGCCTCCTCGCCGCTGCTCCGTTCTTCGTAATAGGGCTGTAGCGCTTCACTGTTGACCCTCTGCCAGACCGGAGTCATGATGAAAAGCGTCAGGAAAAGGGACAACCCGATGATTATCTGGTTGGGTGGCATGGTCTGAGTGCCCAGGGCATGCCGCAACAAAGACAGCACTACCACGATTCTCGTAAAGGAAGTCGCCATTAAAAGAATGGCCGGCGCCAGTGAAAGCACTGTAAGCATGAAAGCCAGTTGAATAACCGAGGCAACTTTCCCCGGTTCATCAGCGGCGCCGCCGATGCTTAGACTAATATTCGGCAAGGACAGCGCCTGGGCTTGCCCGGACGCCGCGCACGCCAGCACGATAAACCCAACAGCCAAGGCAGGCAGCAATTTCTTCAATTTCGCCCTCCTTGGCGTAACAGGTTCGCAATCTCCCGGGCAACCTTATGATTCATGCAGTAATCGAGCAGGGACGGGAGCTTTTTTTCCGGACTGCCACTGTATTCAAATTGCTCCAGGGCTTCAGGATCATCAATCGTCGCCAGATGGGATATCTGGTTATTGGCCAGACCGATGACAATAAATTTGCCCAGCACCTCTACCACCATGATGCTGCTTTTTGGACCCAGGTAGCGGGCCGCGACAACGTTGATCGCCTTGTTATCGTGGCCACCGGCGGTTGGTTGCTGTAAAATCCGCCGGAAAAAATACATTGCTCCCACCAGCAAACCCAAAACAACAGCCAGTGCAAACAACATCTTCAAAAAGGCCGGCCAAAAAGCTACGGGGTTCATCGTTATCCTTTCTTCACTTAAACAATTATTTCAGCCTGTTCACACGCTCCGCCGGGGAGATGATATCGGTCAAACGCACGCCAAATTTTTCATTCACTACCACCACCTCACCCCGGGCAATCAATTTTTGGTTCACGAATATTTCCATAGGTTCTCCGGCCAGCTTCATGAGCTCTATGACCGATCCCTGCCCCAGTTGAAGCATCTCACTGATCAAGAGACGACAACGGCCCAATTCGACCGACATGGTCAGCGGAATATCCATAAGAAAGTCTAAATCCACAGAACTGTTGCCATGTTCGACATTTACCAATTCCTTAAAATGAACTTCTCCCACCTCCGTTTTGGCAACTGCGCCGCCGGCGCCCGTCAGCTCTTCCTTAACATCATCCCAACCTATGTCATCATCTGCGACAGTCTCCTTCTCCGGGGATAAGGCAATATCCTGCATCAAGTTATCCAGTTCATTCTGATCCATACTCAGCACCCTCTACGCCCTTAATAAATTTTGATACCTGCACGGCCTGGTTACCCTTATAAAGGCCGGCATAACCTTTATATTTCGGAACTCCTTCCACCAGAATGTCAAAGGGATCGGTAGCATAGCGATCCAAGCGAATAACGTCCCCCTTCTGGAGATTTGCCATATCTTTACCGCTTATCTGGGTATGCCCCACTTCCACCACCATCTCAGCCCTGGATAACATGAGGCAGTCTTTAAACCTTTGCGCCCAGCCCTTATCCACTTCCATCTGCTCACTCTGATAGCCGGTCTGCAACTTCTCTCTGATAGGCTCCAGGTTAGCGTAAGGAATGCAGAAAGACATTATGCCGGAAGTATATTCCATTTCTATTTCAAAATTTACCACGACCACAACATCAGTGGGAGGCACGATCCGCATGAATTGCGGATTGATTTCCGATCGCTGATAGGTGACGTTAAGACCGATAAGCACCGACCAGGCCTTTTCCAGATCAGACAAAGCGTCAAGCACCAATCTTTTTATGATGTTGCTCTCGATTGCCGTAAACTCTCTGCCTTCGACTCTAAAAAAGGACGTGCCGGCGCCGCCGAAGATGATATCGATCAAGATAAAAATGATTTTTGATTCCAGGATGAAAAGGGCGTTCCCACGCAGGGGGTCCATTTTAAAGAGATGCATACTCGTAGGAACGGGAAGCGTCTTCAGGAATTCACCGAATTTGATCATCTCCGTGGATAAAGCCGTTACATTGACTACCTTTCGCAGTGTCGAGGACAGAGTGCTCCTGAACATCCGGGCAAATTTTTCATTAGTCATCTCCAGGGTTGGCATGCGTCCCCGAATGATCCTGTCCTGACTGGTCAGATCATAGTTGACGACCCCAGAAGTGTCTGCTTGCTCTTCTTCTCCCGTCTCTATCGCGCCGCCTGAAATCCCCTGTAAAAGGGCATCCACCTCTTCCTGCGTCAATATACTGGCCATAGCATCCCTCTACCTCTAATACCGGCGCCCCTTACTTTCCGCTGCCGCTTCTTCATTGAACGACGAAATCGGTAAAATATACCTTCACAATCTTTCCCTTCGTCAGGTAACTATTGATGCGGACCGCAACCTCATCGCGCAGCCTTTGTTTGCCACCCATATCCATGAGTTCACCGTATGTTTTTGCAGTAAGCAAATCTAAAACATTGTCGCGTAACTTGGGCTTCAGCAGTTCAAGCTCGGCAACAACCAACTGGCTTGACACTTCCAGTTCCATAATTATTTTCAGGTATCTCTCTCCCTGATTGTCCAAGAGATTAACGATGAATGGCTCCAGCGGCCATAAAGCGCCTATCACGGGACGTGGGGGGGGAGGAGCAGCCTTTTTTGTTCCCCCGGCGCCGCTGAAATAATACAAGGCGCCCAGGACACCCCCGGCAACCACTGCCAAAACAGCTATGGATATGATGATGATTTTGACAATGGGTTTCTTCCTTTTTACGGGCTCTTCCACCGCAACCGCCTCTTTTTCTTCACTCGCCATCTTCGCCTCTCAATTCTTTAACTTGCAAATGTTAAAATAATCTCCACCCGCCTGTTTAGCTGCCTGTTTAGCGTATTTAAATTCGCCGCCTGCGGCCTGGTGTCGGCATAGCCGACCGCAGATAATCTCTCCGGCGCTACACCACCCTGAACAGCCAAATATTGCACGGCATTGACGGCTCTCGCCAAGGAAAGCTCCCAGTTGGAGGGATACTTACCCTGTGTGAGCGGCAGATCATCCGTGTGACCCTCAACCCGAATCTCCACATCGGTTCTCTGCAATTTTTCGCCCAAAGATTTGAGGACCTGCTTACCTTTCCCGGTAAGCTCCGCCGCTCCGGGCGTAAAAAGCAGCGGCTCACTCATCGTGATTGCCAGGCCGTCTCTACGAGGCAGCACCATCACCCCTTCCATCTGCGAAAGGGACTGGCGAAGCGCCTTTTTCCTGTCCTCCAATCCACCGGGCACGTATTGACCGCTTGCCTGTGTCCGCTCCCGATCATTGCGCCGGGAACTTACAACCGGTTCAATAACGATTAGCTTGGACCCCTTAGGCGCTTCCGCCCCGCCGACCATTTTTCTTGCCGAGGCGGCTACACCCTTCAGTTTGCCGGCATCGAGGTGGGACATGGAAATAATGAGGACAAAAAAAGCCAACAATAAAGTCATCATATCGTTGAACGTCTGCAGCCACCGGCCCCTCAACTCTTGGGGTTTATTATTATTTTCCCGTTGACGCATTGAGCTCTTCCTCAGGTATGACCCATGGCCAATAAGACTTCAATTCTTCTGTTTCGCATTCTGCCCGACAAGGTGTCATTCGGAACGAGGGGGCGATAAGATCCAAATCCTGCCGCCGACAGCCGGCCGGGCGGTATTTTCCCCTTTTCCAGACAATATCGCAGCACGTTCGTCGCCCGCGCCGCCGACAGCTCCCAGTTAGATGGAAAGGCTTCATTATGGATGACAACATCATCCGTATGCCCCTCAATGCTTATAGAAAGCTCATGTTCTTTGGCAACTCTGATCATCTCGTCCAGATAAGGATACGCTTCCCCCTTGATAACGGCTTTACCGGAAGAAAACAAAAAATCGCCCTTCATCCTGAACTTCACTCCCCCCTTTACTCTCTCCATAAGAACCGCCCCCTCCAGGCCGGTTCTTATCTCAGCTTGACGCATGGCGGCCAAGGCATGCGTCATCCAGACCGCCGTCGGCATTCTTTCGCTTCCGAAAGAGGAAAATTTGTTATTTTTTCGCCCCAACTCGCCGTCAGGCCTGGTGGAATGGTCGGAATTATCCCTGAAATTGTGCATCCTCCCCTTGTCGAGCACTGAATAGGAGACAAGCATCACGAACATCACCAGCATAATCAGAACGAGGGAGCAATAAATAGCCTGCCAGGTGGGTACGGCATTATCATCACTATTTTGCCGCCTGAGTCTCATTTAAATACCGACTTCCTCTCATGGGGAGAAATGAAGGCATGGAGTTTCTGCTCGAGGATCCGCGGATTGTCGCCCGCTTGAATGGACAATATGCCGTTGATGATCAGCTGCTTGACCAGCAGTTCCTGAGCGCTCAGGCGCTTGAGTTTCCCGGCCAGAGGCAGAAAAAGCAAATAGGCGAGGACCACGCCGTAAAAGGTCGTAACCAAGGCTACGGACATGGCCGGCCCGATGGAACTCGGATCATTCATCCGCATGAGCATCTGCACGAGGCCGATCAAGGTCCCCGTCATTCCCATGGCCGGGGCGTAATTTCCCATCGTCGTAAATATCTCCGCCCCCAGGCGGTGCCTTTCCTCAATAAAATCAAGCTCAGTATCAAGGATATTGGTCAGATCCGGCGGCTCCAGGCCATCTATAAGCAAATTCACTGCCTTAATGAGAAAGGGGTCGCGCAGCCGGTGAGTCATATTCTGCAAGGCCAGCATACCGTCCCTGCGGGATATTTTGGACATCATAACCAACAGCTCAATGGCGGCTTTGGCTTTCTGCCCCTTCTTAAAGAAGGCATTCTGGGCCACTTTAATAACTCCCAGCACGTCGGCCAGGGGATAGTTAACCAATACAGCCCCAAAGGTGCCGCCTAAAACTATCAAGGCCGAAGGACCGTCCAAAAACCAGCTTAACCCGCCGCCTGAGGCAACTGCAACCAGCACCAGGCTAAAGGCGCTGACAATGCCTATAATAGTTGCTAAATCCACTTGCCATCCTGCCGCTGTTTTGAGCTGCTTACAACCTGCTCCCCTGCATTAGCGCCGCGCCCTGAATAGCTTTAAAGCAATTAACATACCATACCTGCGGGGCTTTACGGAGTAACTTGCAAATGATAATATTGCGGGAGTATTTATTAAATGATGCCCTGGGGGAAAGACACTTTTATTGGACCAAAAGTCAATTATTTGACGAGGCGATAATAGATTGGCTGGGGACGCCTTTTGAGGGCGCCCCCAGCCAGGACAACCAATAGGCAATCTACTGTTTGACATTCATCAGGGTCTGCAACATCTGATCGGCCGTGGCAATGATTTTGGCACTCGACTGATAAGCCCGCTGGGCAGTAATCATCTTGATGAACTCCTTGGCGGTATCTGTATTCGACATTTCAAGGGAACTGGATTGGAGCTCGCCGAGGCCGCCGGAGCCCGGCTTATTATTGACCGAAGGTCCTGAGACGCCTGTTTCGATGAAATAACTGCCCACCTTATTCAGCCCCTGAAGATTTATAAAATCACCCAGGAGAATGCGGGCCAGGTTCTGACGCTGGCCGTTGGAAAACATTCCTTCCACGATGCCGTCCTTGTTTATTACGAGGCTGCTTAAGGTGCCGGGGGCATAACCGTCGTTCTCCAGGGAGGAAATCCTCGAGGTCGTGGCGAAAGTCTTCATAGTGGGTGCGGCATGATCGGGTATTCCCACTAAATTCCACGTCACATCACCATCGCTGCCAATAGTGGAACCATCGCTCAAGGCCCCTCCGGATGCGTAAAAGCGCACCGTGCTATTGCCCGGCGCGGATTCTGTTTGCGTGGTGTTAAAAGTGATGGTTTCTCCGCTGGCCCAAGCACCGGCACCCAGGGTAAAAGTAATGTCCGCGCCGCCGATGCCGTCCAGATCAATGCCTACCAGATCGTCAGTGCCTGACGCGCCCAGAGTGAGCGCGGCGTTGGGGTAGTCACTATTGCCGCTGATAGTCCAGGCGTCGGCAGTCGCTCCCCTGGTTAGGACAATCGGTCCATTGCCCGGGTTAGCAGCGTCGGCAGGGTCGGTGGTTTTATAGAGCTGCCCTTTATTATTGATGACCGATGATGTGATAGAGCCGAGGACGCTTGTCTCAACGGGAGCAGCAGTAAAGTCCGCGTTATAAACCTTGGTTGCGTTCCCCGTGGAGTCAAAACGTAAACCCGTGTAGGACTGCGAAGAGGCGCCGACGCCGTCTAATGATGTCTGCATCGCCCAATAATTAGGGTCTCCCATCTTGGTGAAGACGGTATTCAGGTTGTGCTTTGCCCCCCGGGAATCAAAAACAACCTGGGAAGAATTAAAAGTATCACCGGGCAACGTCTGGGAATCCAGCGTCATGCCGACGCCGAAATAGGTGGTCGCGCTGGGCTTTGATTGGGCATTCTGTAAATTAAGAGGGGACATGTTTTGATATTCGATGACGCCGTTGGAATCAAACATATGGCCCTGCAGGGCGTAATTGTTGATATCGCTCAGTACGCCGGCATTGTTGATATGAAAGGCGCCCGCCCTGGTATAGAGGGAATTGCCGTCTTTATCTTTCACGATGAAAAAGCCGTTCCCGTCGATGGCGGCATCGGTGGCGTTGCCCGTGGATTGGAAGGTGCCTTGCGCAAAGACCGTGGATACGGCGGCAACACCGACCCCCTGCCCTACGGATGCCGCCCCCCCGCCTCCCGACAGACTCTGGCTGAGCATGCTGGCAAAGAAAGTATCGGCTGCTTTAAATCCTACCGTATTGGCATTGGCCAAATTGTTGCCGATGACATCCATCTGCTTTTCGCTCGCCGCCAGTCCCGTTGTTCCTATATTTAGTGAACTTGACATTTTGCTTACCTCCTAAGTTAAAGTGTTTAAATAACTGCTTATTTGTTTATATATGGTTTTTGGGCTGTTTTTATCCGCCTGCCCCCCGCACGGACAGCAGGGCAGTGAAGGGGATATCCTGTCCATTCACTGTAAACGACGCTGCTTGATTCTTAAAATTAACCGCTGTGACCTGGCCCGTAATCACAGCTCCCGGCGTTCCGTCCTTGTCGGCGGCGGCCTGGGCAGTAATCTCTTTACCGATCAGGTTGATGGCCTGAGCGCTAATCAAGTTCAGACTGTTTTGATTTTGGGATTGCAACGCCATGTTCACATTGGTCAGTTGCTCGACACTGGCAAATTGGGCCATCTGAGCGGCAAATTCCGTCCCCTGCTGTGGACTGGTGGGATCCTGATTTTTTAATTGGGCAATCAGCATCTTCAAAAAATCATCCTTGCTCATGGCGGTTGTTTTTGGTGTGGCGCTGGTTGTGGTTGTTGCGTCGCTGCCGGTAATGCCATCGATGGCGCTCATTGGTATCTCCCTCCTTGATAAATAAATTTCAGACAAAAATATTGATGCCCTCTGCTCCTTTTTTCAGGTTTTGTCCCGGCACAAAAGGTGTTGTCGTCAGGAAATTATCGTTCCCCGCGTCTTGTTTATCGGTTGCCGCGCGGTTGTACTCGCTCCCAAAAGGATTGCCGCCGCCTGCCGTATCGCCCTGTCCCTGGCGACCGTTCTGCAGCAGGACATTAAAGCCGTCCACCTCTAATCCCTGCTGCTGAAGGGCATCCTTCAGTTGTTCCACATGTCCCTGAAGGATCTGTTGCACGGTGCGGCTTTCAGCCGTCAAAATTATCTGCACTCTGCTTTCCCTGACCACCAGGTCCATGTCCAACTTACCCATACTATCCGGCGCCAGGCTCATCCTGATCCTCCCCGATCCTTTGTTGATGGCATGGGGTAGCTGTGCCGCCACCTGTTCCAGGATAGCTCCCGCCGGTCCCGCCATGCTCTGCTCTTTGCTCAAGGGGGGCAGGACAGCATTAACATTAGTGTTCATGATTCCGGTAATGTTAAGCTGCTCTTTCGCATGGGGCTTGCTTTTAGCATCCAAGGCGGGGCCCTGCTTAACATCGCCTTGGGAGGCGACAAATTCTTCTAAACCTGTTTTCACCAGCGACTCCCTGATATTTCTCGACAGATGCACATCTTTCCCTGCATCCTCCTCCCCGAGAGGCTCTGCGATTTTCTGGTGCGCCGCCGCCGCCGGGTTCATCGTGTTTTCAACGACAGGGGGCAATGACGGGGCCATAGCCGCCATTCCGGGCGCCTGCACACCGCGGCCGGGGTCGTCCACCCTCGAGGTCGGAAACTGAAGCAGGGTGGAACTACTCTCCGCCTCGGCGCGGCTTGCCGCCGCGGGAACCTCCGTTGTCTTCAGCTTGTCGGTGACGGCCTCTTTTTCCGGCCCGACAAAAAGCGCCCCCGATGCCGCCGCCG
>JBAQLR010000090.1:0-2736 GCA_049302035.1 Syntrophales bacterium | reverse complement strand
ACAAGAAGACGGAGAAGGAGTGGCGGGAATACCACAAAGGCCACGCCGATTTCGTGATTGATACGATGCACAGGGTAGCGCCCAATATGACCTGGGATAACGTTATCGACTACACCCCCCAGAGTCCTTACCACTGCGCCCGGATGACCAACATGGCGCCCACGGGCAACTGGGCGGTGTTGGATCATATTCCCAGCCAATCGGGGCGCTGGAGGCCGATTCCCGAATTGGCCCGGCACGCAACGCCGATCAAGGGGCTGTACGGCACCGGCTCGGGTTGGCACTTTTCCGGCGGCGCCATGGCTTCTCAGGGCTACAACTGCTACAAGGTCATGGCTGAAGACTTGGGGTTGGATTTGCCCCCGAGTGTAAAGATAAGGGGGTACTAAGGAGCAGGTTTTTCTTAATAAAGGAGGGTAATCACATGCCATACAAAGACTTACGCGAGTTTATCGACCGGTTAAAAAAAGAGGGGGAACTGCGGGAGATAAAGGCCGAGGTGGACCCGTATCTGGAGCTGGGAGCTGTTTGCCGCAAGGTTTTAAACGAAAAGGGACCAGCCTTGCTTTTTAAAAACGTGAAGGGATATCCCTACCCGGTATTTGCCAACATGATGGGAACCAGAAAGCGGATGGCTCTGGCCATGGAGACCTCCGAGGATAATCTGCGGAAAAAATATGTGGAACAGACCTCAGCGCCTTTAGCGACACCTCCTCCCATGGTGGCGACCGGCCCCTGTAAAGAGGTGAAGGTAGGGCCGGAATCATTTGATCTTAAGCAACTGATTCCGCAGATTCTTTCCAATCCGGATGATGGCGGTCCCTTTATCAATTACGGACTGGTGATTTGCAAGGATCCGGAGACCGGCATAAGGAATATGGGCATCTATCGCTTTCAGATGCGGGCGGGTAAAATCAGGACGGGCCTCTGGTCCCGGCAGCCCCAGCACATGGCGGTCATTATGAGCAAGTATGAAGCCATGAATAAACCCATGGAAATTGCGATTGCGATCGGCGCCGACCCCTTGCTCTATATCGCCTCTCAGGTGCGGGAATTATCATTGGATACCGACGAGATCGCCCTGGCTTGCGCCATGAAAGGGGAACCGATCGAACTGGTAAAATGTGAAACGGTCGATCTGGAGGTGCCTGCCCAGAGCGAGATGGTGCTGGAAGGAAAGGTGCTGCCGGGAGTAAAGGAGCCGGAAGGACCTTACGGAGAATACCCGGGGTACTACGGACCCGTTCTGGATTTTCCGGTGGTGGAGTTCCATTATGCGACGCACCGTAAAGATCCTATCTACAATTATACCTATCTGGGTCTCCCTCCCACGGACTGCCACACGATAATGAGCCTGGGGATGGAAGGGGGATACTTCAACCGGCTGAAGGCGGATGTAGCGCCCCTGGTAAAGGATGTTTACTGTCCGCCGGATTGCCACACCGCTATTGTTTCCATCAGGAAAGGATACGATGAACAGGCCAAGCACGTCATCTATTCTCTTTTGGCGGACCGTCTGAGTAAAAACATCATTGTGGTAGATGAGGATATAAATCCGCGGGATCTGGAGCAGGTTTTCTGGGCTCTTGCCAACCGCTTCCATCCATCCCGGGATGTCATTATTGGCGAAGGTTTTGGAAGCATCGGCCCCTCCTGTTCAAAGTATAATGCCCCTTTTACCAATAAGATGGGGATGGATGCCACCGAGCCCCTCTGCGGTTTTCCTAAGTTGGTGCGTCCCTCTTCGGAAATGATGGATAAGGTGGAAAAGCGATGGCAGGAGATTATCGCTTCCTGATTACGGGAAAGATTAAGGAGAGGATAACTATGGCAGACGCAACTTATGATGTAGTAGTAGTAGGAGGAGGCAACAAGTCTCTGGTTACCGCGCTTTATTTGGCCAAGTACGGCGGGATGGAAGTGGCTATTTTCGAGGATCGACACGAAATCGGGGGAGGCATTTCCTCGGAAGAAGGCCCGGCCCCCGGCTTTATTGCCAATACCCACTCTTCCATCCACTTTGATGATTATTATCCCACGGTGTTTGCTGATTTCCCTGATTTTAAGGACCGCGGCGCCCGGTATGTCCACCCGAAAAGCGCCTTTGGAGCGGTGTTTGAGGAAGATCAGAAAAGTCTTTTAGTTTACCATGAAGAATTTGATCCCACCCAGGAGAAGACCGCTGCTGAGATCGCCCGGTTTTCGGAGAAGGATGCGGAAACCTGGCTTTTTCTGTGGGATAAATGGAAGAAGTACCTGGAACCTGCCTTTATAAAATGGCTCCACACTCCTCCTCCCCTTCCGGGAGTTCCTGATCCCCTGGAAGAGGCGATGCGCAATCCCGAGTGCGGGGTTGAGCCCCAGTGGGCGGAGATGTCTTCCTTACAGGTGTTAAGGGATGTCTTTGAATCTCCTGAAATCCGGATTGCTTTCTACCGGACGATGCATTCCTGGCACCTCCATCCCCCGGATGATTATGGGATGGGGTTGCACACCCTGCTGGGAGGGCTAATGTGGACCCAATGTTGTTTCTTCATAGGAGGCACCCATTCGATCGCCCATGCCCTGCTGAAATGCTTTGTAGAGGAGGGAGGCAAGGTATTCACCAAGTCTCCGGTGGAAAAAATCCTGGTGGAAGGCGGCAAGGCCGCCGGTATCCGCCTGGAAGACGGGACGGAGGTCAAGGCCCGCAAGCTGGTGTTAAGCGGCGTTGATCCCCAGCAGTTATGTCTTAAT
>JBAQLR010000089.1:0-6840 GCA_049302035.1 Syntrophales bacterium | reverse complement strand
GAAAAGCAGGGGCTGGCGATGCGATTGGGTAAGAAAGATGGATTGGTGGCCGTTCTTTTGAGAAATCCGCCCGCCTTTTGGTCGAGTCAGTCGACAAGGGGGGATTTTCCGCCTTCGCGGTAACAAGTTTTGAGCCCATTTCAGACACACCTCTCCGGCACGCCTTTTTTCAAAATGCGTTATGGCTGGATGTATTCATCCCAGGAATATTCGGGATCCCGATAAAGGTAATCGTCATCGACGGGGACTTGAGAGACGTCGTCCATGATGTATGAGTCAACCTGCCGGCCTATGCTGTGCACACAGACGGGTTGCGCATGAATTTTCGGCGGTGGTCTTGCCCTTGCCAGCCAAAGAAAAGCCGGTATTGGCAGCCCCGGAACAAGCATAAATGAGTTGAAGCCCTCCGTTATCGCAACTGCAACAATCAGCCATTTTCTTTGCCTCCCTTCGTCATGTAAACAATCCAGTCGAGAAAACCTTGCCTGTGCTTACTCCTATAAACTAACCAGCCTCCTTACAGCAGTTTCTTTATCTCCTCCACCGAGAGCACCTTGCCCACGCTCTTCACTTCCCCGTCGATGGCGAGGGCCGGCGTCATCATGACCCCAAAGTCCATGATTTTGCTGATGTCCGTAACCTTTTCGATCTCATAGGCGACACCCGCCTCTTCAGCCGCTTTCTTGGCGTTTTCGGTAAGCTTGATGCACTTGGCGCATCCCGTACCGAGAATCTGAATTTTTTTCATTTTTTTTTCCTCCCTGTATTTTTATACTGTTATCCCATGATCCAGCCAAAGAACATACCCGCCACCGTGGACAGGATAATCACATATGAAATGAACGCTACAGCCTTTTTCGTCCCCAGGATGCTGCGGATCACGATCATGTTCGGCAGCGAAAGCGCCGGTCCCGCCAGAAGCAGGGCCAGGGACGGCCCCTTGCCCATGCCGGAGCCTAAGAGCCCCTGGACAATGGGCACTTCGGTCAGGGTGGCGAAATACATGAAAGCGCCCACTACAGAAGCGAAAAAATTGGCTGCAAAGCTGTTTCCGCCGACAAGCATGGCAATCCACCGGGAAGGGATGATCCCGTTGTCCGTGCCGGGCATGCCGAGGAGAAAACCTGCAATGAGGACGCCGCCCAAAAGCAGCGGCGCGATCATGAGCGTATAGGTCCAGGTGGAGTCAAGCCAGTTTTTCGTCTCATCCGACGAGGTCCCAGTCACCCAGACGAGTCCCGCAATGCCTGCCGAAAAGGCGAGCAGCGGCCACTGAGGAAAGGTGAGCGCTAGAAGGAGCGCCACGACGCCGGTAATAATCGTGGGAAGCGCCTTCGCTCCGAACCAGCGGACAATCACATACCCGAAGAGAACGCCGAAAAGTCCCGTCACATACCACTTTGCCGCATAGAGCACGTACCAGACACCTGCGGTCTCCTGCGGCTTGCCCCAGTTCGCAAAGACCAGGATGCCCACCATCGAGACCAGATAGACCGTGTCCTGCCAGAGTTTCCTTTTTGGTTCACCTTCTCCGGGCATGACGAGGGGCTTTTTGTTCCTTTCCTCTTCACGAAAGGTAAAGGCCATCAGGAGCCCGATGATAATGGCGAAGGCCACCGCGCCGACAGCCCGCGCCAAACCGATCTGCCAGCCCAGGACCTTCGCTGAAAGGACGATGGCGAGGACATTGATTGCCGGTCCGGAATAGAGAAAGGCTGAAGCAGGCCCGATCCCCGCCCCCATCCGGTAAATCCCGGCAAAAAGCGGGAGCACGGTACAGGAGCATACCGCAAGCACCGTGCCCGAGACGGACGCCACGGAGTAAGAAAGGAGTTTGTGCGCGGCCGGCCCCAGGTACTTCATGACCGCGGCCTGGGAAACAAAAACGGATATGGCCCCGGCAATGAAAAAGGCCGGCACCAGACACAAAAGCACATGCTTCTGGGCATAGTCCTGAAGCATGTAAAAAGATTCCAGAATCGCCTTCTGCACATTGATGTTATTGAAGGGGATAAAATAGGCCCCTAAAAACCCGCCCAAAAGTATAATAAATTTATGCCAGTTCTTCATCACCGCCTCCGCTTACCGCTCGTATGGTGGCGTATTGGCAATAAAACCAATAACCACCCAAAAAAAACCTTTAACTCACCTGACAAAAAAGGGGCTGCCGATGAAATAGATTCCCAGCAAGCCGATGACAACCCCGGCGCCTTTCCTGAACCAATCCCCCGATCCGAGCCAGAGTTCGCTCTCCGTCAGGTGCCGGACTGCCGCCGTGGAGCTGCCGGCGATCATGATGGGGAGGCAGTGTCCCAGGGCAAAGAGCAGGATCAGCAGGACGCCGGTCATTACCTTCTGCTGGACCGTAATAATCGCCAGAATGGGAGCGATAAAGCCGAAGGTGCAGGAGCCGGACAGGACCCCATAGGCCAGGCCCAGGAGGAAGGAGCCGCGAAGGCCCTTGAGGTTCAACTGCTGCAGCCATCGGCCCGAGAGGTTGCACTTCTCCACCCCCAGCATCCCCAGGGCAACCCAGATCAGAATCAGGCCGACCACGATCTGCCAGTAACTGCCCACATCCCCGAGCATCCGTCCCAAGAGCGCGCAAAGGACGCCGATGACAGCGATCGTGATGAACATCCCCGCAGTATAAAAAATGGCGTAATGTGCGGCCTGCCTCGGTTTCATAACCTGCTTCTGCCCGGCCACGTAGGCCATGATCAATGGTACGGACGCCAGGTGGCAGGGGCTCAGCAAGACACTGACCATACCCCATAAAAAACACCCCAGCGCCGCCAGGGCGGTCGCACCGGTAATCCAGTCGTTGATGGTGAGAAAAAATTGCGTCAGCATGTCTTTCCCTTCTATTTTACGCCCATGTCCTTGAGACGGCGGACGATCGCCTCCTCGCTCAGGAATCCCTCGTGCCGGTATGTTTCCCGGCCCTGTTTGTCAAAAAATATCTGGGTGGGGATGGTCCGGATGCCGAAGCGTCTGGCCGGCGCCTGGTCCTTCCAGACATCAAAGAAGATCACTGCCGCCCTCCCGGCATACTGTTTTTCCAGCTTTGCCAGGATCGGCGCCATCATTTTGCAGGGAATACACTCTTTCGCGCCCAGATCAACCATCGTAACCATCCCCTTGACAGGGGCTTCCGCCGCAGCGGCGAAGAGGGCCGCAGGCACTGCAAAGGAAAGCAGGAACAAAATACAGCTGATGCCGACAATAACCTTAGAATAATTTGTTCTCATTTCTTTATTCCTCATCTTTCGTTCTCCACCGGCCAGCAGAAACGATCCGGACAATTTGGCGCTACGCAGAATGCGTTCAGCAGACTGCCATCGAGATTGTTGCCAAGCAAGGCACATTTTGCGGCACTGATGGTTTCGGGAAGGTACCTGCCGTACATCTTGATGGGCAACTCTGGCACATCAAGAACGGGTGCCATGGCCAAGGTGAGCAGATACTCAATCAAGTAACCGGCGTTCTGAGCGATGAGACCGCAGTACTCTCTGCGTTCGCGGAGTGTGAGGATGCGGAGTTCGTGAAGCGAGCGGCCGAATTCCGATTCCATGAGCTCCGGGTAGGTGGTCAGGATGATTTCCATGCGCACGGTCCGCGATCCCTGTTCCAAATAAGCCGGAAAGCCGCGCCGCGCCTCCTCGGGATCGAGACCGCGCTGAGCGGCTATCGGCCAATCCAGTCCGCGAAGCGCCTTCATCAATTCCCCCACGGTGGGTAATTCCACATCGATCAACAAGTTTACGGCATTGTAATTACCGGTATGGCGCTGTCTTTCGACGATGGTAATGCCGGCCTCCTCCCCCAAGCGTGCCGCCACGGAATCAAGTTCTTTTTCCTCGCCGATGATCTTAAAACCGAGCATGTCGTTGACGGCCAAAGCGTCGGGCTGAAATTTCATGGTCCTATCACGGAAACGGCTGGCCACGGCAATCTCCGCAGCAAAGAAATCCTTTTGCATGTCATCAGGCGAACTGATGAGCGACGCCATCGGTACACCGGCGATAGCGGCCCGCTTCTCCGCTATATGCTCCGCCTCGGCCTTGATTTCCTGCAAAAGCGCATCCATGAGACGAAATGAGGCTTTTTCCGCCACCCGGGACAGTTGCTTGACGCGGCCAATGGACACCAGTCGCGTGCCGGCGGCCAAAACAAGAACAGCGTCGAGAGGAAGACGGGGGAAATAAAACTCCGGATTCTGCCTGAAGTTCTGCGTAATTTCCTCCAATCGCCCTGTGCGCTGCGGCAAATATTGAATCAACCTTTCCCGCAGGAGGTGCTTTTGCCTGATACGCTCCACATCAAGAGAGGTCTTGAATATCTTCCCCAGGATATCCAACATCCTGCCCGTGATCAGTGCCGCCGAGACAATGCTTTCGTACAGGAATATCCTGGTGATGATCTTCCCATCGCCTTCGCGAAAATCATCGTTCAGCCAGCGCATGGTCAGATCGAAGAGCTCGTCTCTATGAGTTAAGCCGGTAAGGTACAATTCTTTTCCTCCTCATTGTCCAGTTCCTTTTTTGATTTACCTTTCACGTACTCGCTGTACTCCTTGAGCAGGAGATAAGCGTACTCTTTGCGCGTGAGATAGGATGAAGGGATGTAGTTCTTTTTCTCCAACCTGCTTATGATCTCTTCGGCGGTCTCCTGATCCGCCTGTCTGCCTTCAGAGTAAAGGTCGGCCATTATCTCGTTCAAACCGACAACAGCGGTCTGGGTACCATCAGCAAACCTTAACGTGCGTCGACTAACTGTCGGCTGCTCGCAATCGCCTCAGGTAGTTCATCCTATTATTTCAAACTGTGACATATTCCATCTCCTCTTTCTGGCAACATGACTCGCTCCTTATTTATTTCCCCTGAGGGAGATTGTGCTCCTCACCGGCCTTGATCCCCATTCCGGCGCATATTTCGAGCAATGGATCTCGCAAATAAGAGAACTTATTGCCTTCCTCAAAGACCGGGAGACAATGACTCACGGAGGCTTCTCCAGTCCAGATACGTACGGCAAAAGCCAGGCAGGTTGGTTCGCCGCACCGGCCGCAGTTGGTTCTGGGCAGCCGCTTAAAAATCTCAATGGCCGGCGGCTTCCTGCGGATTTCAAAGGAAGGCTCGATTACGTTCCGATCGATCCAGGTTTGCTCCGTCAGTTGACGAATGTCTTCGAGAGTCCGCCAGGCATCCACAATCTCATCCGCCTTGGCAATGGTGATGCGCTGCCGGTAGAGGGCGATCATCCGGTACCCTTCCATGTAGGTAAGGGTTTCTGCCGCAGGCGTGTACGATGCTTGCGGGATGACCGCGTTCAGGTAAGGCAGAACCGGCCCCAGGTCGCCCTCCAGGTGCGCGATTAGCCGGATTTTCGTTTCATCGGCCACGCAGGGCCCCAGGAACATGATGGAAGCGTGTCGAAAGCAGGCATCAGGATTCGGCTCCTCCGGCGCCGGTCCATCGGGGATATCCACACGTGGTGCCCGGTAATCGACCCAGCCCGAAAAAACGACCGCCGGCGCTGCCGCCTCCAGACGTCCCCGGACTTCCCGGCTCATGACCAACGCCGGTAGGGCTATCCGGGACAGGGCCGGTTTGGGAATGATAAGCTCGTATTCGCCGCCCAGGTTCTCCAGGACGGCAAGCGCCTTTTGGAATTCGACTGGATCAGGAAATGTTGTCAACAGTAAATCGCTTTGCATGGCGGGCACTTTCCATTATTCCGACAAGGCAGTTTCCCCTACCGGACTTTAACCGCTGCAATTTGTGCAGCGAAGTAGCTACGCTGGAACCAGAAGGCGACGTTCACCAGGCCGATCATTACCGGCACTTCCACCAGGGGACCGATCACCGCGGCAAAGGCCGCCCCGGAGTTGAGGCCGAAGACCGCCACGGCCACGGCGATGGCGAGTTCAAAATTGTTGCTCGCAGCGGTAAAGGCCAGAGTGGTGGTTTTGCCGTAGTCGGCCCCGACCTTTCTGCCCATCCAGAAGGACACCAGAAACATCACCACGAAGTAGATCAAGAGCGGGATGGCGATGCGCACCACGTCCATGGGGATCTGGACGATGAGGTCGCCCTTCAGGCTGAACATCACGACGATGGTGAAGAGCAGGGCAATCAGGGTGATAGGGCTGATCTTGGGGACCACCACGGCATGGTAGCGCTCCCGGCCCATGAGCTTGACGCCGACCAAGCGGGTCAGAGCCCCGGCGATGAAGGGGATGCCGAGATAGATGAAGACGCTCTCGGCGATCTGACCGAAGGTGATGTCAACTACCGCCCCTTTGAGACCGAAGAGCGGCGGCAGCACGCTGATGAAGAACCAGGCGTAGACGCTGAAGAAGATGACCTGGAAGATGCTGTTAAAGGCGACCAGGCCGGCGGCGTATTCCGTATCCCCCTTGGCCAACTCGTTCCAGACAATGACCATGGCGATGCAGCGCGCCAATCCGATCATGATCAGCCCGACCATGTACTCGGGATAATTGTGCAGAAAAACGATGGCCAGGATGAACATGAGAATCGGGCCGACGACCCAGTTCTGTACCAGGGAGAGGGCCAAGATCCGCTTGTTGCGGAAGACGTCCCCCATCTCCTCGTACTTTAAATGAATTGATAAGAACTTCCTTTTTCGTGGGGGAAGTATGGGTTGGCTGTTTTGGCTTGTCAATGAGTATTTTGCATCTATTTTACATCGAAAAGCAGGGGCTGGCGATGCGATTGGGTAAGAAAGATGGATTGGTGGCCGTTCTTTTGAGAAATCCGCCCGCCTTTTGGTCGAGTCAGTCGACAAGGGGGGATTTTCCGCCTTCGCGGTAACAAG
>JBAQLR010000088.1:0-4510 GCA_049302035.1 Syntrophales bacterium | reverse complement strand
GTTGATGCCCGAGGCGTTGCCGGCCGTTACCGTGCCGCCCTCCCTTTTGAAGGCCGGCGCCAGCTTCGCCAGTTTTTCCAGGCTGCTGTCCATGGGCCGTTCATCCACGGCAAAAGCGGTTGCTTCGCCCTTCTTCTGCGGGATCAGCACGGGGACGATTTCATCTGCGGCCAGGTTGCCCGTGATGGTGGCCCGGGCGCGCTGATGACTTAAAAGGGCAATCTCGTCCTGCTCCCGGCGGGTAATCCCGTACTTGCTCGCAATATTTTCGGCGGTGAAACCCATGTGGTAGGAATTGAAGATCTCAAACAGGCCGTCATGCACCATCAAATCCACAATCTGGCCGAAAGGCATATTCATGCGATACCCCCAACGTGCCTCGGGCAGGGCATAGGGGACATTTGACATATTTTCCATGCCACCGGCGACGACGATCTCCGCATCACCGGCCTTGATGATTGAGGCGGCCAAAGTAATGGCCTTCATCCCGGACGCGCAGACCTTGTTGATGGTGATCGCGTTGGTTTCTTCCGGAAGCCCTGCGTAGAGGCAGGCCTGGCGGCCGGGATTCTGCCCCAAACCGGCCTGCAGCACATTGCCCATGAAACATTCGTCCACATAGACCGGCGTGTGGGAGGGGTCATAGTCATAATATTTCCGGTTAAGTTCCGTCATCTCGAACTCTCCCAGGCTCTGAGGGCGGCAGGACCGGACAAAATCGCTGACGGCGGGCCGTAAACCGGCCCTTTTCAACACCTCTTTGATGACCAGGGCGCCCAGGTCAACCGCCTTCACGCCCTTGAGGGCGCCGCCAAAATTACCGACCGCGGTTCTGGCGCCGCTGACAATCACAACTTCCTTCATCTTTTTTACCTTTCCGGCAGACCTGCGGGCTGCCCTTTATGATTTAATATTATCGAGACTTTCCACAAATTCAATATCCCGCGGCACCTTGTAGGCGGAAAGGTAGCGCCGGCAATGCCGGACCAGTTCCTTACCCTCGACGTTTACCTCGGGGTTTTTCACGATCAGGGCTTTGACCAGCTCCCCGCGCAGCAGATCGGATTTGGCCACGGCCCGGGAATCTTGCACCGCCGGATGGAGGTTAAGAACCATCTCCACCTCCCGGGGGTAAACATTAAAGCCGCTGGTAATGATCATCCGTTTTTTCCGGCCCGTCAGGAAGATATACCCGTCTGCATCGATTCGCGCGAGATCGCCCGTGTAGAGCCAGCCGTTCTTTATTACCTGGGCGGTGGCCGCTTCGTCATGATAATAACCCTGCATGACGTTAATACCCCGGATAATCAGCTCGCCCTCCGTCCCCGTGGGCAAGGGCTGCCCCGCTTCGCCAACTATCCGCGCCTCCTCCACGCATGGCACGACTGTGCCAATGGAGCCGGGCTTATGGGGCAGCGCCGGTCTATTGACCGAGCACACCGGCGCGGCCTCGGTCAGACCGTAACCTTCCATAATCTTGAGGCCGAATTTCTCCTCGAAGCGGGAGAAGTACTCTACCGGCATTGTCGAACCGCCGCTGATGCATAGTTTCAGTGTGTTAAGATCGTACTTCTTTTTCTCGGCTTGCAGGATCATCCCCAGAAAAACGCGGGGAACAGCGGCGAGAAAAGTGATTTTTTCTCGCTCGATTGCCTGGAAAAGGCCATCTACGGAAAAATTATCCATAAGCACGACGCTCGCGCCCAGACGGATGACACAAAGTAGATTAACCGCCGCCCCGAAGGAATGGAAGAGGGGAATTATGGCAATCCCGCGGTCTTGTGCGGTGACACCGCAAGTTGACCGCAAAAGATCGGCCTGTGCATAGAGGTTTCGGTGCGTCAGCACCGCCCCGAGCGGATAACCCGTCAGGCCGGCAGTATAGATCATCACCGCCGGGTCATCCATCCCGATATCCGGGATCTCCAGGGTAAAGGGGCCAGCCTCGATCGCCTGCCGGAAAGGTGAAGCGGCGGGTTGCTGCTCATCATAAAGCAGCAGATAAGCGCAGTGCGGCAGCTCGTTTTTGATTTCCTCGAACCTACCGGCCAGCATGGTGGTGGTAATGAGACATTTTGCCTCGCTGTTGCCCAGAAGATGGCGCAGCTCGTAGGCGGTGGAAAGCATATTCAAAGTCACGGCCACGGCGCCCAACTTCTGGGCGGCAAAATAGGCCATGACAAACTCCAGGCTGTTGGGAAGCAACAAGGCGATCTTATCGCCCTGCTTTATCCCTGCGGTTCGCAGATGGTTCCCCAGGGAGTTAACGCCCTGATTCAGTTCCTCATAGGTGAGGCTTTTTTCCTCCTGGATCAGCGCCACGCTTGCCGGAAAGCGACGACCACTTTCTGCCAACATTTGCCCTAAACTGATGTCCATTATCTCTCCCGCTTTTTTCCGCCCCCCTTTAGCACGATGGGGTATTATAAATCAATACGATAACCGTCCTTGCCGATTTCCGTGGGGGGGAAGATCGGCCGCGCTGCCGCCAGGGCCTCTTCCCGATCTGTCAGGGATTGATAACGCTCGGCGTCAAAATGTGTTAGAACAAGGCGTTTTACCTTTGCTTCCTGCGCAATCGTGGCCGCTTTTTGCGGATTTAAGTGCGGCCACATCTCACTATCCTCACCAGGCCGGTAGGCACATTCCGCAATCAGGAGATCGGCTTTTTCCGCCAGGGTAACACAATTGGGACAATAACCCGTGTCGGGACAATAGGCGATGGTCTTGCCTTCGAGGTTTAGGCGGATGCCGATCGTAGGATCAGGGTGCACCATCTCGAATACTTCCGCATGAAACGGCAGGCGCTCCTGCTCTTTTGGAAGTTCCATGATGCTGGCGGTAAAGGACAGGATATCAAGCGGGACGGTAAAGGGGCTGGCGACAAAGCTCCGCAGAGTCCCTGTCGAGCCCTCTCTGATCAAGAAGACAAGCGGCCGTTGGAATCTAAATTTGGCCAGGGCATGCAGGCCGATGATATGGTCCAGATGAAAGTGACTCAAAAAAATAAAGGTCTGCTTGCTTTGATCAAGAATTTTATCTGCCTTGGGCAGGCCGCTGCCTGCATCAAGAAAGATATTGCAGTCCGCCGTGGCAATCAGGGTGCAGATGGTGTTGCCCGTCGGCGAATCGTACCAGCCGTTGGTGCCTAAAAATGTGATCTCCATGGGGCAGCTATAGCTTAAAACCGGCATGCCGTCAACTAATCAACGAGTCCGCCTTGATCCCCCACCCAAGCGGCTTGATGAAGGTGAACAGAGACATGGTTGCTTTTATTCAAGGCCGCAATTCTCGGAAGACTGCGACCTTGGATCAAAATGATGCCTTGACATCACGCCGCATGATGCTACGCTGACGTTATGAGAACAACACTTACTATAGACGACGATCTTCTGGACAAAGCGAAAGCCGTTGCGGCGAAAGTTCGTGCGCCCTTTCGGCGCGTGGTTAATGAGGCACTGCGTACCGGATTGCAGATGGTTGAGGATACCCCGCCGCGAACGCTATCCTATCGTACCCACCCTCACAAGATGGGGCTAAAAGCCGGAAGGAATCTGGACAACATCCAGGCGCTTCTATCTCAGATCGAGGGGTAAGATCACCGGTGATCCTCGTGGATGCCAATGTTCTCTTGTATGCAGAAGACCAACAGAGTCCTCAACATGTGATGGCACGCGAATGGTGGGATGCTCAGTTGTCTGGTGCATCGCCAGTGTGTCTTTGTTGGACCGTCCTTGGTGCGTTCATCCGCATCGGCACGAATCCGCACGTCTTTGAGCACCCCCTGTCTCTCGATCAGGCGCTCTCTCGTGTGCAAAGCTGGTTGGATCAACCCTGCACGCGCATCATTCATCCTACCGACCGGCACTGGATCATCTTTCGAAAAATGTTGGTCGAAGGCCAGGCCGTCGCTAACCTTGTGACCGACGCGCACTTGGCCGCTCTGGCCAGTGAACACGGTTGTGAGTTAATCTCCACCGATACCGACTTCTCGCGCTTTCCTGGGATCAAGTGGAAAAACCCATTAAAGTAACTAACATTCTGGCGAACCATTGGCGCTATGGTTTGCCATCCGTTTTCTGTCCGGCGCGCTTCATGCGCCAGCCATCAAGCAGCTGCAGCGCCGTTCGCCACGGGGAATAAAGGATGCCTGGAAGAATGGCGCAATTGTCGATGGGAATGGCATAGTGTACCAAATTCGGGAATGAAAAGTGTACCACCTCCGGTAGCAAGCATATGGTATATCCGTTTTGAGACAGAGCCGGGACTCCAGGCCCAGGTTGACTGGGGCGATTTCCAGATTCAGGGATCTGATGGGGAGTTCCGGGGACAGTATACTAAACTATTGACATTTGTTGTGAAGGTTTGATAGATCTAATCCCGTGGCACGGATAGCAAGAATCGTCTCAGTAGGAATACCTCACCATGTTACTCAGCGGGGCAACCGCCGGATGCAAACATTTTTCTGCGACGATGACTATCGTGAGTATATTGCGTTAATGGCCGAATC
>JBAQLR010000087.1:0-14092 GCA_049302035.1 Syntrophales bacterium | reverse complement strand
TATCCGTTTTCATCTTCGTATCGCACCGTGTCGCCGGGATTAAATGCCTCCATGGCTGTCTTGATGCACTTGGCAGTATGTTTGCGCCATGAGTTCTTTTCCACCGGGTAGTTTATCGAATATCCAGGTATGCCGGGAGGCAAGATCATGGTCTTTAAAGGCCTCATCAGTAAGCTTAAGGCCACTGATGATGAACTGGCGGCGGTGATGGGGCACGAAATTGCCCATGCTCTCCGGGAACATGGACGCGAGCGCATGTCGGAAGCCTATGTCCAGCAGATCGGCATGTTTGGCCTGGCCGCGCTGGTGGGGGCCACCGCTAAGGACGAACAAAAAGCCGCCGCCACGATGGAAATTGCGTCGCTTGTCACCACGATAGGGCTTACCCTGCCACACAGCCGTGAACAGGAGCGGGAGGCGGATCGGATGGGATTGGAGCTGGCGGCCCGTGCCGGTTACGATCCTCAAGCCGCCGTTTCCCTCTGGCGTAAAATGACCGCCGCAGGTGGCGCCACACAGCCGGAATTTCTCAGCACCCACCCTTCGGGAGAGTCGCGCATCAGCGATCTGCAAGGGCTGATTCCTACGGTGCTGCCGTTGTATGAAGAGGCCAAGCGTCGGCCTTGAGGGCGAGGGAGTTCAGTAATTGGGATAAGGGCCCTCTTTTCCCCTGTCATTATTTGGATAATATCCGGTTTGCCTGTGCTCGATCTTGGTTTGGGGGTTGATAGCGCCGGACGTCCTTTCCATTTACAACTTTCTCGATGGCTCACATCCTCTGCACTCAACAAAATCGCTCTCTATTGACCATTGCTTTTATTTCTTGTATAGAGAGCGCACGCATGGGAAATATCAAGCGAGCATGGCTCTCCTGAGAAAACGGGCTATCCATCACGGTCCGTTTTTTACCTGGTGGGAAAATTACAAAGGAAAATACTTGGATACCAATGTCAAAAAAGAAATCGACCGCCGACGCACCTTTGGCATTATCAGCCATCCCGACGCCGGCAAGACGACGCTGACGGAAAAGCTCCTCCTTTTCGGCGGGGCGATACAAATGGCAGGCGCCGTGAAGGCCCGCCGGGCGACGCGCCATACCACCAGTGACTGGATGACAATGGAAAGGGAACGTGGCATCTCCGTATCCTCCTCCGTCATGTCCTTTGGTTATCGCGGTTATGAAATAAATCTGCTGGACACCCCCGGCCACGAGGATTTCTCCGAAGATACCTACCGTGTGCTTACGGCTGTGGACAGCGCCCTGATGGTGATCGATAGCGGCAAGGGGGTGGAAAACCAGACGCGCAAGCTCATGGAGGTTTGCCGTCTGCGTAATACCCCCATCATAACTTTTATCAACAAGCTGGACCGCGATGGCCTGCCGCCGCTCGACCTGCTTTCCGACATCGAAGAAACGCTCCAGATCGAGTGCGTGCCCATGACCTGGCCAATCGGGATGGGAAAAACCTTCCGCGGCGCCTACGACCTCTACCGGCGCCAGTTGCACCTCTTCTCCCCGACCCATAGCGGCCGCATCAAAGAAGGCATGCTCTTTAAGAATCTGCAAGATCCCCGTCTTGACGAACTCCTGGACAGTCAGGCCGAGGACTTGAGAAGCGACGTGGCCCTCTTGGTCGGCGCCGCCAACCCTTTCAGCCGGGAGGAATACCTAAAGGGAAACCAGACGCCGGTTTTTTTCGGCAGCGCCGTCAATAACTTCGGCGTCCGGGAGATGCTGGATGCCTTTGTGGAGCTGGCCCCTTCCCCCATCATGCGGCCTACCACCACCAGGATGGTGTCCCCCTACGAGGAGGAGTTTTCCGGTTTTGTTTTTAAGATCCAGGCGAATATGGATCCGGCCCACCGGGACCGCATCGCCTTTTTACGCATCTGTTCCGGCCGTTATTATCCGGGGATCCGCGTGCGGCACCACCGCTTGGGCAAGGACATCCAGATCAATAACGCGATCGTTTTCATGGCCCAGGAACGTTCCCATGCCGAGGAGGCCTATCCGGGCGACATTATCGGCCTGCATAACCACGGCACCATCAAAATCGCCGACACTTTTACGGAAAAAGAGGCGCTCCGGTTTACCGGCATCCCTAACTTTGCGGCGGAATATTTTCGCCGGGTCCGGCTGAGAAATCCCATGAAGGCCAAACAGTTGGAAAAGGGGTTGGTGCAATTGGCCGAAGAAGGGGCCGTGCAGCTCTTCCGCCCTTTGAACAGCAGTTATTTTGTCCTGGGTGCCGTGGGCGAATTGCAGTTTGAGGTGATCATGGCCCGCCTTTTCAGTGAATACGGCGTGGAGGCGACCTACGACGTCGTCAATCTGCAGGCGGTGCGCTGGGTGACCGGCGCCGACCGCAACAAGCTGAAAGAATTCGAGAAGGCCATGAAGGATCATCTGGCGATCGACGGGGCGGGCAATCTGGCCTACCTGGCGGCCAACGAATGGCGCCTGCAAGACACGATGAAGCAATGGCCCCAGCTTACCTTCATGAAGACGATGGAGCACGGGAACGGCGCCTGATTCCCCGATCTTGCCGTAGGGCACAAGATAGATATTATAGTCACGTTATGCTTACGCTGCTGCGACCTTTACCGCACAGACCTTGTATTCCGGAATCTTGGCTACCGGGTCTAAGGCGGGGTTGGTGAGCAGATTGACGGCGGCTTCGTGGAAATGGAAATTCATGAAGATGACACCGGTCGGCGAACGTTCCGTTAGCTGGGCGCGTACCTTTACCGAACCGCGGCGGGAAGTTACCGCCACCATTTCGCCCCCACGGATGCCGAATTTTTCCGCATCGGCGGGATTTATTTCCACCAGACTTTCCGGGCAGCGCTCGGAAATGCCTTTGCCGACGCGCGTCATCGTGCCGGTGTGGTAGTGGTAGAGGACCCGGCCTGTCGTGAGGATCAAGGGATATTCCGCATCCGTCACTTCGGCAGGCGCCGCGTAATCTACCGCATGAAACAGCCCCTTCCCTCTGGTGAATCTATCCTTATGGAGGCAAACGGTCCCCGGATGGTCTGAGGTTGGACAGGGCCACGGGATGCCCGCTTTATCCAGACGCTCGTAGCTAATACCGCCGTAACTCGGCGTCAACCGGCTGATTTCTTCCATGATCGCGCTTGGCGTACCGTAATCCATCGTGTAGCCGCACTGTTTTGCCAACGCCATGATTATCTCCCAGTCCGCTTTCGCGCTGCCGGGAGCGTTCACGGCTTTACGGACCCGTTGCACCATACGTTCCGAATTGGTGAAGGTGCCGTCTTTCTCGGCAAAACAGGCGGAAGGCAGGACAACGTGCGCCAATTTAGCCGTCTCGGTGAGAAAAATATCCTGTACCACGAGAAATTCGAGGTTCTTGAGCGCCGCCTCGACGTGGGAAAGATCCGGATCGGACATCAAGGGGTTCTCCCCCATGATATACATTCCCTTGAGCTCCCCCTGCGCTGCGGCGTGCATCATTTCTACCAGCGTCAGGCCTGGCTTGGCCGATAAAGCAGTCCCCCAGGCCTCGGCGAATTTCTGCCTCAGCGCCTCGTCGGCCACCTTCTGATAAGCGGGAAAGACATCGGGAAGCGCCCCCATATCGCAGGCGCCCTGAACATTGTTCTGGCCCCGCAAGGGATTGACACCGCCGCCTGCGACACCCACATTGCCGCAAACCATGGCCAGGTTCGCCAAGGATTTTACGGTGTTCGTACCGGTGATATGCTGGGTTATCCCCATCGTATAGAGGATCGACGCGGGCTTGGCTTTGCCGTAGAGCCGGGCCGCAGCCACCAAATCGGCAGCCGGGATGCCCGTGATGTCCGCGACATATGCGGGAGTGTATTTTTCAACCGCGGCTTTCAGTTCCTCAAAACCTTCCGTCCGCTCGGCAACGTATGCCTGGTCATACAAATTTTCTTCGAGCAAGATATGGATTAAGCCGTTGATCCAGGCAATATCCGTCCCTGGTTTGGGGCGCAGCCACAGATTGGCATACTCCGTTAAAGCGATCTTCCTGGGATCGATAACGATCAACCTGGCGCCCTTTTTGAAAACTGCCTCTTTAATATAGTTGGCAAAGATGGGATGGTTTTCCGTCGTGTTGCTTCCCGTCACCAATATGGTTTCCGATTGCAAGACATCGGAAATCGGATTGGTCATCGCACCACTGCCAAAGGAGGCGGCAAGACCTGCCACCGTCGTAGAGTGTCAAAGCCGGGCACAATGGTCGACATTATTTGTCCCGATCGCTCCCCGGATAAATTTCTGGAACAGGTAGTTCTCCTCATTGGTGCAACGGGCCGATGAGAGCCCCCCTATGGCATCCGCCCCGTGGGCGGCCTTAAGGGACGCAAATTTCTCCGCCACCAGCCCCAACGCCTCATCCCACTCAACTTCCTTAAGGACACCGTCTTTTTTAATCAGCGGCCTGGTTAGACGTTCTGCGCTGCCAATAAACTCGTAGCCGAAACGGCCCTTGACGCACAAACTGCCTTGATTTGTCCCTTCTCCATCCTGTGAGGAAATACCGATGATCCTGTCGTTAGCAGTATTCAGCTCAAGCTGACAACCGCAGCCGCAATAGGTGCAAGTCGTCTGCACCCGGTTTACCATCCAGGGCCGACTCCGGTCACGGCTGAGGTTCTCCGTTAAGGCGCCGGTGGGGCAAAGGCGCAGGCATTCCCCGCAGGAGGTGCAACGTTCCTCATGGACGGGGGCAATCTGAGCATCAAAGCCGGAACCGACCACATCAAGTACACCCAAGGTAACGTTTTTGCAGGCATGGACGCAACGGAGACACATGATACAGCGGTGCGGCCAGTAGCGAATCAGAGGGGTGGAGTAGGCTGTACTGCGTTCTTTTTTCGCGGCCTTATAGTCGGCCGTTTCAATGCCTAATTCATAGACGATATTCTGGAGATCGCATCGCCCGCCCGCATCACAAACGGGACAATCCAGGGGATGATTCACCAGAATCAACTTCAGGTTGTCTTTGCGGATTTTTTGCAACTGCTTGGAGTTTGTGCAGACCTTGATCCCTGCCGTTACCGGAGTATTGCAAGCCGTCATGGGGTTGGCATATCCCTCAACCTCCACCAGGCACATCCGGCAGGAGCCAATGGGAAGCAATCGCTTGTGGTAACAAAGCGTGGGTATCTTTATCCCTGCGGCCACCGCCGCTGCCAGGATAGTCGTGCCCGCCGCAACCGTGATTTCTTTATCGTCAATGGTTAGATTAACCACACAACACCTCTTCCTATTTTAGGGTACATTTGGTAAAATCGACTTCCTGTTTGCAGCCCTGGCATATATGCTTTCTATCAAATTCATCGGAGAATATCTCAATCTCCTTGCTGCAGTTCGGACAATTACAGGTAAACGACGTCAGGTTTTTTAAAGCCTCGAAACCCGGACAATGTTGGGGGGTAGTCATAACAATCTCCTTTCCCGTTCTTAACGGCTACATAAATATACTGACTGACTTCTGGGCGATCAGCAGAAAGTCGCGCGGGAAAATGCCCATATGAAAAAGCGCCCACACGCTGATGGCGATGGTCAGGGTATAGGCCAGGGAGAAATCGGCCGGGGCCGCCGCCTCGCCCGATGGCTCCTTGAAATACATGTACATAATAACCCGCAAATAATAATAAACTGCTACGGCACTGTTTAAAACACCAATGACGGCCAGCCAATAATACTCGGCCTTGATGGCGGCGGAGAGGATATAAAACTTGCCCATGAAGCCGGCCAAGGGGGGGATTCCGGCCAGGGAAAGGAGAAATATCGTCATCGCCAGGGCAATCGCCGGATGCCTGGCCGCCAGCCCAGCATAGGCGTCGATGCCGGAGTTCGGCACATCTTTGCGGCCCAGCATGATTACCACGGCAAAGGCGCCGATATTCATAAAGGTGTAAACGAGGACATAAAACAGGATGCTGGATGATAAAGTCCGGTCCCCGACCACAAAAGCAATCAGGATATAACCGGCATGGGCAATACTGGAATAGGCCAGCATCCGTTTGACATCATCCTGCACCAGGGCCGTGAGATTGCCCAGGGTCATGGTAAGAACGGCAATAACCCAGAGGATGCCGGACCAGAAACCGAGAAAAGGAACAAATGCCGTGTAAAAGACGCGGACAAAAGCGCCAAAAGCGGCGGCTTTGACGCCCGTTGCCATGTAGGCGGTGATGGAGGTGGGCGCCCCTTCATAGACATCGGGCGTCCACATATGGAAGGGGACGGAGGCCGTCTTGAAGCCGAAGCCCACGACCAGCAGGCCTACTCCCACCATAAACATGGGGGTCAAAGCAAAAGACTCCGGAACAAAATGAGCGGCCATACTGCGAATATCCAGCAAGCCGGTGGTCGCATAAACCAGCGCCATGCCGTAAAGCAAAAAAGCTGTGGCAAAAGCCCCCAGGAGAAAATATTTGAGGGAGGCTTCCGCCGCACGGGGATTGCCGTTCAGGAGTCCGCAGAGCACATAGATGGCAATAGACATGAGCTCCAGACCGATAAAAATGGTCACAAAATTGTTGGAGGAAACCATAATCATCATGCCCAAGACGCCAAAAAGCAGCAGGGCATAATATTCGCAACTGATAATTTCTTCGCGCTTGACGTATCCCAGCGATAAAATTGTGACCAGGAGGGAAACAATGAGGATTACTGCCTTGAAGAATGTGCCGAAATTATCGATTACATAGAAGCCGTTAAAGATGGTGTTGCTGCTGCCCCAGAGGGAACAGACAAAAACCATGGCCACGGCAGCGCCGATGAACGCAATGGCCCCGGCCAGGCTGCCGATGAACTTTTTCCTGCCGCCAAAGGGCGCCAGTAGTAAGTTCAAGAGCGCACAGACAAGGATAATGATCTCCGGAATGATCCAACCGAAAGCTAATTCCGGTATAATAACATACATAAATCTACCTCTTAGTAAGTTAGAAATGACTCACGGCGGTTTTTACAGGTATCCTCTTCAGATATTCGGCCGCCGAAACGTCCATCTTTTTGAAAAAGGCATGTGGATAAAGCCCCATCAGGAAAATGAAGAAGACGATCACACAAAGGATGGCCGTCTCCCGCTTCGATAAATCTTTCAGAAGCTTGTTCGCCTCTTTGGTAATCTCGCCAAACATGACCCGCTGAAACATCCAGAGCATATAAACAGCCCCCAGAATGACACCCGTGGCTGCCAGCACGGCATAGACCGCGTTGCTGCGGAAGACGCCGAGGAGAATGAGAAATTCCCCCACAAAACCGTTTGTTCCTGGCAGCGCGATCGACGAAAGAGTGACGATCAGAAAGAAAACGGCCAATTTAGGCATGACCTTGGCAAGGCCGCCAAAATCGGCGATCATGCGGGTGTGACGTCTTTCGTAGATCATACCGACGATGAGGAACAGGCCGCCGGTGCTGATCCCGTGGTTAAGCATCTGATAAATGCCCCCTTCCAGCCCCTGCATATTGAAAGCAAAAATCCCCAGCATGACATATCCCAGATGGCTGACGGAAGAATAGGCAATCAGCCTTTTCAAGTCGGTTTGCATAATACACATGATGGCGCCGTAAATTATCCCGATAATCGCCAGGATCGAAATGAGCGGCACAGCGGCAACGGCCGCCTCCGGGAAAAGCGGAATGGCAAACCGCAGAAAACCATAGGTCCCCATCTTCAGCAAAACGCCCGCCAGAATCACGCTGCCTGCCGTGGGCGCCTCAGTATGTGCATCGGGCAACCAGGTATGGAAGGGAAACATGGGCACCTTAATGGCAAAAGACAGGGCAAAGGCGGCAAAGAGCCAGTATTGCATCGATAGGGGCATCCCCGCCTGATACAGCTCCTGAATATTGAAGGTGTAAATGCCCGTTTGGCCGCCATAGTAGAAATAGAGGGCCATGATCGCCAGCAGCATGAGGACGCTGCCTACCATGGTAAAGAGAAAGAATTTGACGGCCGCGTAGATCCTTTTCGGTCCTCCCCAGACACCGATCAGCAGGTACATGGGCACCAACATCAACTCCCAGAAAATATAGAAAAGGACCAGGTCAAGGGCGCACAAAGCGCCAAGCATGGCTGTTTCCAGCAAGAGAAAGGAAATATAATACTCCTTGATGCGCGCTTCGATCGATTCCCAGGAACAGGCAACGCAGATGATGCTAAGTAAAGTGGTAAGCATGACCAGCAGCATACTGATGCCGTCTATCCCCAAATAATAACTGATCCCCCATTCGGGGAACCAGCTTCGCTTCTCCACGAACTGCATGGCGGCAGTTTGCTCATTGAAATCAAGGTACAGGCGCAGGGAAAGGGCAAAGTTTAATATGGTGATCAAAAGCGCGGTTGCTTTGGTCAACGAGGCGTTCTGCCGCGGCAAGAAGGCAAGCAGGAAGGCGCCTGCCAGAGGCAGGAAAATGATGATGCTCAATAGAGGGAAAGCGTTCTGCATGTATCAAATACCTCTCGTTTACTTGATGGTAACATCGACCCATCAATAATACTGCATTCCAATATTTTTTATGTTTTCCTCAGTAAAACATAGGCAGCACGATGAGATAACCCACCACGACGACGGCCCCCAGAATGATGCCGAAGGCGTACTGCTGCACATCGCCTGTTTCCAGGCGGCGCAGCCGGGCGCCGGACTTCTGGACAAAGGCTGCCATGCCGTTGACCAGGCCATCAATAAGGCCGATATCAACCACCTTCAGGAGGAAAGCGCCCATCTTCAAAATACTTCGGACAAAGATTAAGTCGTAAAACTCATCAACAAAATACTTGTTATGCACCACATGATAAAGGCCGCTAAATTTCGCCACAAAGCGTTGGGGCAAATCCCTTTTCCGTAAATAAAACACGTAGGCGGTAAAGATGCCCACAAGGGCGATAAGCACCGAGGCCGCCATCAAGGTAAGCTCCAAAGAGGCGCCCTCGGCCCCCTCGGCAGTTGATGCCCAGGCCTGACTGATAATATGAAACCCGCCGCTTGCTGCCACCTGGTGGGCAGGGGGGCCGAAAACAGGTTCCAGAAATTTCTCGATGCTGTTCCCGCCACCCAGAATATGGGGAATGCCTATATAGCCACCGACAAGGGACAAGAAGGCCAGAATGGCCAGAGGAACCGTCATAATTTGGGGAGATTCATGAATGTGATGCTGAACTTCCTTGGAGGCGCGGCAATCACCATGGAAGATACCGAAGAAAAGCCGGAACATGTAAAAAGCCGTCATCCCCGCCGTAAGAGCTGCAAGGAGCCAGAGGAAGATATTCCCGTTGCCGGAGCTGAAAGTCTTCCAGAGGATTTCATCCTTGCTGAAAAAGCCGGAAAACCCCGGTATCCCGGAGATGGCGAGACAGGCAATAAAGAAAGTCCAATAGGTGACGGGCGTTTTCTTCCTCAAACCACCCATCTGCCTGATGTCCAGCTCGCCACTCATGGCATGCATGACGCTGCCTGCCCCCAAAAACAGGAGTCCTTTAAAAAAAGCATGGGTCATCAAATGGAATATCCCCGCCGTATAAGCCCCCACTCCCACGGCCAGAAACATGAACCCGAGCTGGCTGATGGTGGAATAGGCAAGGATTTTCTTAATATCATACTGGGCAAAACCGATGGAAGCGGCAAAAAAGGCGGTCAACGCTCCCACCAGGGCCACAATGAACATGGTTTCCGGCGCCATGCTGAAGAGATAATTAAGCCGGGCAATCATATACACACCTGCCGTCACCATCGTCGCGGCATGGATCAACGAACTGACGGGCGTCGGCCCCTCCATGGCATCGGGCAACCAGACATAAAGGGGAATCTGGGCCGATTTACCCATAGCCCCGACAAAGAAAAGGAGGGTAATTATGGTCGCCGTCGAGCTGCTTAAAAGGTGGGCGTTACTTTCAATCTCGGCAAATTTCAAGGTCCAGACGCCCTGGACGCCCAGAGCCACAAAAAGCATAAATATGCCCAGCAGAAAGCCGAAATCTCCCACCCGGTTCACGATGAAGGCCTTTTTTCCGGCATTGGCGGCAGAATCCTTCTCATACCAGAAACCGATAAGCAGATAGGAGCAGAGTCCCACCCCTTCCCAGCCTACGAACATCATGAGGAGATTGTTGCCCGTCACCAGGAGGAGCATCATGAAGACAAAGAGGTTCAGGTAAATAAAAAACCTTTTGAAACCGGGATCATCGTGCATATAGCCGACGGAATAAACGTGGATGAGAAAGCCCACCCCCGTGACGACGAGACACATGATAATGGAAAGGGCGTCGATACGGAAACCGATCGGCGCCTTAAACTCGCCCGAATTGATCCAGGTATAAATATCTCTTTCAAAAATCCGCGCCGCTGCCGGCAGTTCCAAAAACTGCCAGAAAATGGCGGCGGCTGTGAGAAAGGAGAAAAAAAGCGCCAGACAGGCAACCCAGGAGACAAATGTTTTCGACGCTCTACGGCCAAAGCAGCTGTTGATGATAAACCCCAAGGCCGGGAAAAAAGGAATAAGCCAGATGTAGTCAGCCATTTGTATAGGTCCCCTTGACTGCAAAATAAAATTTATCCCTGCGGACAGGCACAGCGGCAAAGATAAAACTACGAAATCAACCCTTCAGAAGGGTTACCTGATCTGCATTTACCGTCCCCTGCAGACGGAAGACCATGACGAAGATAGCCAGTCCTACCGCCGCTTCCACGGCGGCAACCGTCATGATGAAAAAAACGAAGATCGAGCCGTCCATCGAGGAAAGCGCGCTGCCGGCGGCGACAAAAACCAGATTTACCGCATTAAGCATCAACTCGATGCACATGAAGATGACTATCACATTTCGTCTGGTCAAGGCGCCGATAGCCCCAATCGTAAAAAGGACGCCGCTTAAGGCAAAACTCAAAACGGATGCATCTATCTGGAACATGAATATCTCCTATTTCCTCTTGACGATGACGACCGCCCCTACAATACCCACCAACAGCAAAATCGAAGCAATTTCAAAGGGGAAAAGATACTGGCCGTAGAGGATGGCGCCGACGGTGCGCACGTTGCCGATACTGTTCACAATCTCTGCCGTATAATCCCCCTTAACGCCTGTTTTCTGATAAAACAGCGTAACCAACAGCATCTCAAGGAGCAGAACAACCGCCACCACCGACCCGGCCACCTTTATCCTGGAAGTGCGCGGCTTTAAAACCGCTTCGCCCTCGCCTTTCTCCGTTTGCACCAGCATGATGACAAAAATTATCAGCATCATAATGGCGCCGGCGTAAACCATGACCTGGGCAACGGCAATAAATTGGGCGTTTAGGAAAAGATAGATTACGGCCATGGTAAAAAAAGTGGCAATCATCCATAGCGCGCTATGGATGGGATTTTTTCTGGTTACCATCAGCAAAGCGGAAATAATGGCCAATAATGCCACACCAATAAAGATAATTCCTTGGGCGCCTGTCATTTCCATAGTTATCCTCTGTCGGCAGTCAGGAGCTTCTCCGTGGTAAGAAGAAAGTCCCTTCTTGCATAATGGACATATTCGTAATCCCCCCCCAGCCTGATGGCATTCACCGGACAGGCCTCCTGACAAAAACCGCAGAAGATGCAGCGGAGAGCTTCAATTTCATAGCGGCCGGGATAACGTGTGCCATCTTCTCGCTCCTTGATTTCCAAGGTGATGCAACGGGAGGGGCAGACGGCAACGCATAAGCCACAGGCAACACAGGCCGTTTCCCCCTGGGCATTCTTCTCGAAATAGTGCATGCCGCGCCAGCGCGGCGATATGGCCCTCTTTTCCTCCGGATACCGGATAGTAATCGGCTTGGAAAAAAACATCTTGAGCGTGAGCCTTAAGCCTTTTAAAAGCGGGATAATCATAAATTTTCACCCATATTCTACCTTATCGCCACGATCAAGGCGGTTACCACCAAATTAAGCAATGCGGCCGGGAAAAGAAATTTCCACCCGAATTTCATGATATGGTCGTATCTCATGCGGGGATAGGTGCCCCTGATCCAGATAAAGAGCAAGGCCATAAGGAAAACCTTGCCCACGAACCATACCGGTCCGGGGAGCAACGGTCCCAGCCAGCCGCCGAGGAAAAGAGTCGTCGCCAGGGCGGCCACGGTTACCAGATGGACATATTCGGCAATCATGAAAACGGCAAATTTCATGCTGCTGTATTCGATGTTGAAGCCGCAGGCCAATTCACTTTCCGATTCCGGCATGTCAAAAGGCGTACGGTTAATCTCCGCCAGCGCCACGACAATGTACAAGAGGAAAGCAAAGGGCTGGTAAATAACGAACCACCCTCCCCGCTGCGCCTCCACGATATCCGTGAGACGCAGGGAACCGGTCATGATAACGGCGCCCAGGACGACCAGGCCCAAAGCCACTTCGTAGCTGATCATTTGAGCGGCAGCCCGCAAAGCCCCCATAATGCCGAATTTGTTGCCCGACGACCATCCCCCGAGGACGATCCCGTATTCCCCCAGCGTTGCCATCGCAAACATATAAAGTATGCCTATATCCACATCGGCAATGACCAGTTTAATCTCCCGGCCAAAGATGGTGACACTGTCCCCGAAGGGGATCACGGCAAACATGGCCAGCGCAGTTACCAGGCAAATCATCGGGGCAATCACGAAGACGGGTTTATCGGCATTCGCGGGGATGAGATCCTCCTTGAGGAAGGATTTGATGCCATCCGCAATGGGCTGGAGCAGGCCCCACCAACCCACCCGGTTGGGTCCCAGCCGGACCTGCATGTAACCGAGGAACTTTCTTTCCACCAGGGTGAGATAGGCCACAAAAAGCATCAGCACGGTGACAACCACCACGTTTTTTATGACTATTTCCAAAAGATAATCAAGCTGTACCATATTTGTGACCTTAGCTGTTTGGATGGTTCATCTTATTCTTATGAGAATCTTAACCAAGAGCAACCATGCCGATTCGGTAGCAGCGCAGGCAGCGGTCCGCCTCGCCGATCGCCTCATCAACCTTAAAACCCTGCTCAACTTCCTCGAAGGTATGTTTCCGCGCTGCCGACTCAAGCATCGGCAAATGCGACCTTTTAGTGGCGCCGACAATGCCCACGCACTCATTTTTGTCATATACGCCAATATTGGCAAACAATTGCCGGAAGCTTTCCTCCACGCTCACTTCCAACTTGGCGCTACGGAGATAAAGGTCGATCATGCCGGCGGCCTTTTTCCCTGTCCCCGTGGCCCGGACCAGCACATCGGGACCGGTTACACAGTCGCCGGCGCTGAACACGCCTGCCTGCGAGGTGGCGAATGTTTCCCCATCCGAATCAACGGTGTTCCACTTTGTGAGCTTAATGCCATCTTGCTCTTCCAGGAAGGAGAGATTAACCTTCTGACCGATGGCGGGAATAAGGATATCCGTGGCAATGACAAATTCCGAGCCGGGAACCGGTATGGGCCTGCGTCTGCCGCTTTTATCCGGCTCCCCCAATTCCATGCGGACACATTCCACGCCCACGACTTTGCCCGCCTCGGCAATAATTCTCGTCGGGTTGCAGAGATAATGGAAATTTACCTCTTCTTCCTCCGCATCCTTAATTTCCACAGGATCGGCAGGCATTTCCAGCTTGGAACGCCGGTAAACAAGATTCACGTCGGGCTTACCGACACGGAAGGAAGAACGCACGCAATCGATGGCCACATTGCCGCCGCCGACCACCACCACCTTCTTCCCCTCTGGATAGGGGTCTTTACCCTGATTGATGTCCAACAGATATTTAACGCCGGAGATGAAGCCGCGATAATTTTGTTCTTCTCCCTCCACCCCCATGGGGATGCTGTCATGGGCGCCGACACCGATGAAGACGGCATCGTGATCTTTCCTGAGCGCGGAAAATTTCACGTCTTTTCCTACCTCGCTGCCAAAACGGAGTTCCACCCCGGCTTCCCGCAGAAAGGCCACTTCACTGCCCAGGATTGATCTGGGAAGACGGTAATCGGGAATGCCAACCGCTGCCATGCCGCCCGGTTCAGGCAATTTTTCAAAAACTGTCACCTTGTGTCCGAGCAAGGCCAAATAGTAGGCGCAGGACAAACCGGCCGGACCGGCGCCGATCAC
>JBAQLR010000086.1:0-2446 GCA_049302035.1 Syntrophales bacterium | reverse complement strand
CAACGGACCCGTCTGCGCGGTCCGCAGCCCCCGGGGGATCTCTTTGCAGGTCTCCCGGCCGACCACCCGCTTCTGAAGGCCGATCCACGTCGATCGCTCGACCCGAACTTGGAGATTATCGCCTCGTATGTTGAACCGGAAGACGTCGTCATCGATGTCGGCGGGGGTGCGGGCCGAGTCTCGCTCCCCCTTGCCATGCGTTGCCGCGAGGTTATCAATGTGGAACCATCGGCCGCCATGGGCGCGGGCTTTACTGCCAACGCCATCCCGGCGGGAATCACCAACGCCAGCGTCATTGCAGGCGATTGGCTCACCGTTACTCCTCCGGTGGGGACGACGGTTGCCTTGGTGAACCACGCCACCTATCTCACGCGGGAGATCGTGCCGTTTATCGAGAAATTGGAGCTGGCTGGCCAGCGGCGTGTCCTCATCACGGTCAACAGCCCACCCCCGCCATCCTGGCACCGCGTCCTCTACAGCCTCGTGCACGGGGAGACCGAAGAAGTTGTGCCCGGCCACGCGGAACTGCTGCATGTGCTGTGGGAATTGGGCATCCTGCCCGATATTCGTGTCCTGCCGCTCCCCGCTGCCAAAATTATTATCCCAGCCCCTACCCGCGAGGCAGCCATCGCAGGTGCGGTTGCACGCTTTGGCGGTGACCAGTGGGCATTCTGGCCTTTGGGCGCCGACCTTGAACAACGCCTCCGTCACCTCCTGGCGGCACGCTTCGACGAGCTCTTTGCCGCCGGTCCCGACGGTTTTACCTCACGCTGTATTACACCCGGTCGCGAAATCCTCATAACCTGGCAGCCAACGACCGCGAGGCAGGTCCACGAACCGTCGGGCTAAAGGCCAATCATGGGCGTCTTTGTCGGCGCACAGATCAAGAAAAATCTTCCAGGGGGAGAATAATAAATTGCTGCTCCGCCAGAGAGCAAAGGGCGTGGAGGACGCTTACCGCCAGGGGGCTGCCGCCCCGCCGCCCGGTTAGCGTGATAAAGGGGACACTGGTCAGCGCCACTTCCTCTTTACTTTCGAGTACATGTACAAACCCGACGGGCATGGCTACAACGAGCGCCGGTTTGATGTTTTCCTCCATGATTAGCCGGTTAATCTCCAGCAAAGCCACCGGGGCATTGCCGATCAGGGCAATCGCCCCGTCCAGGGAGGACCTTGCCTTTTGCACTGCCAAAAGGGAGCGGGGTAAATTCTGCTCCCGCGCCTGGCGCGCCACTTCCCCGTCACTCACATAACAGAGAAGACTTTCCTGTCCATAGGCGGGGCAAACGCTCTGCAACCTCGCCAACGAAAGGCCGGCGCGGATCATATTGGAATCGGCATAAATGGGCTTCCCAGCCTTTAGTGCGGCCATTGCCGACGCTATTGCCGTGGAGGAAAAAATGACGTTTCCCATAAGGGAAAAATCTCCCACCGTATGGATCATCCGGCGCACTACCTGCCACTCCGCAGGCGTAAAGTCATGGGTCGGGGCCTCCCGGTCGATGATCTCAAAAGAGCGGGCCTCGATCTCCGGACCGTTTAAGGGCGCCGCCAGGAAATCGTGAATAAAAGCTCTTTTCATAAAGCACCTCCGCATTTGGCAATAAAATGTGACACTGCCTCCGGCCGGGAGGCGTAATGAAGATGGGCATAACTAGCCAGAATATTACCACATTGGTAGCCTTCGGGAACGATCGTGCCCGGCCGGTTTCGCCGCAGGGCGTACACCGTCTGCCAGCGGGGATCCGCCACCCCCCCCGACGTCAGTTCGGAATAGTGAAATTCATGCCCCCGGAACAGGTCGCCTTTCCTGCCCCATAGTGAATCTTCCTTCAGGGTTGCCTCGACATAACCCAGAAATTTTTTGGTGTTGCCCATCCTCGTCCCGGCAGGCAGCACCCCGGACATGGGATAACGCTTCCCCGGCGCTGTTTCCAAACTTTCCGACAAATACATGAGGCCGCCGCACTCGGCGTAAACCGGACGTCCCGAGGCGGCAAAGGCGCGCAAGGCTTCCCCCATGGCGTGATTTGCCGCAAGCTCCTCGGCGTACACCTCCGGATAGCCGCCGCCGATATACAAACCGGCAGCACCTTCCGGCAAAGCTTTGTCCCTGAGGGGTGAATAAAATAACAGCTCGCCGCCACACGACTTAAGCGCATCCCAGGTGTCCTGGTAGTAAAAATGAAAGGCCCGGTCATAGGCTACGGCGACAGGTATTTTCTTCTTCCCTGCCGTTGCCGGAGCCGCAGAAGCCGCTAATGGCTCTGCCTGACGGGCAAGCTCGATGATGGCGGCGAGGGAAAGATTTTTTTCTCCGGCAGCGGCAAATGCCGCAATTGTCGCCGTCGGCAACGTTCCTGTATCGGCCGTTACCAGCCCCAGATGCCGCCCGCCCAGGGTCGGAAATGCTCCCGAACCCATAAACCCGGCAAGGGGCGGGAGC
>JBAQLR010000085.1:0-3086 GCA_049302035.1 Syntrophales bacterium | reverse complement strand
ATCCGTTTTCATCTTCGTATCGCACCGTGTCGCCGGGATTAAATGCCTCCATGGCTGTCTTGATGCACTTGGCAGTATGTTTGCGCCATGAGTTCTTTTCCACCGGGTAGTTTATCGAATATCCAGTTCATCGCCCAAGGGTTGACAAGAAAGAAGAACTATAATAAAGGGGGGGCCTCAAGGCGGTGTAGCTCAGATGGTTAGAGCATACGGCTCATATCCGTAGTGTCCGGGGTCCGATTCCCTGCACCGCCACCATTTAACAATCCTACACAGTCCAATACAATACATAAGCCCGCTAAATGAGGCGGGTTTATTGTTGCTTATTGTCTAATTATGTGCTACGTACTTTATCAAAATCCAGGATGTTTGGGGGCCGTTTAGGTATGTATCGGCCCCCAACGAAAACTACCGGCCCCCAAAAATGAGGTATTTGATATACCTAAAAGGATTGCGCCTTTATCTGATATCAAAGTACGTAACGCTAAACCACAGGTGAACGAGTACAAGATTTTTGACTGAGGGGGCTTCCGCTTTTCGATTGCTCCACCGTACAGCTTGAGCGCCACGGGTAGCTTCGTAAGCACCATTGATAGCCGAGTTCACCCTCCATCATCCCCATCCCCGCGCCAAGGATCACCTCGAAGCAGCGCGATGAGTCGCTGACCAACCAATACACCGGCCTCGACTACATCGTAAGAGATCCTCGTTGGCACCCGAGTCGATCTGTACCAGATCGATATCTTCGGAGTAACGACCGGGCGAAGTGAAAAAGAGCTTGTGCAGCGCAGTACCGCCGCGAAATGCCACTGTCCGAGCAACCGACGGGTTGCGGTAAAGTTCCACAAGCGCCCGTGACAAAACGAGATCCTGTTCAACCTGGGCATCTGTCGGCCAGGGAGCGTGAGAACGCCAGGCCATGATATGTGCGCGGGGGATCAAAATTCCACCTCCACGATCTCGTTGGGTATGACACGCCACCGCGAGTCTGACAGGGCATTGCCCTTTGGTTGCCCCGGAGCGAGCAGAACAGGACGAAAGCGCCGGGCCTTCAGCCAGCCCACAAGCGGGTCCGCAAGGAGGTTTTCATCGAGCCGCTCCAGCAGGTATCCGAGCCGCTGCACGTCCGATACCGCATAGAGATCCGCAATTGACGTCAAAGTCTGAGAGTCAATCTTCTCTACGAGCTCGCTCAGCACTGTAATGATATTGCCCATGTGTCCCGCCGAAAGCGCGAAGCGGACAAGATCAAAAGCCGTCACTTCCGGAGTGGAAACCCGCATTGAACCGGTCTCTGTCTGGATATCCACTACCGGCGCCTTCTCGATATGGCGGCTCATATGAAACCCAATCCGGACACGGCCCGCCTGTGCCAGCCGCGTCGTCCTATCCGTGACTACCTGAAAGAGCATCGGCTGCTGGTGGGCAGCACCGTGGATTGCCGCCGCGCTCAGAATCCCAACGTAATAGGGTTGACCGAGGAACTGCATCAGGTCGTGGATAAACCAATTCGCCGGAAGGCAACCGGCTTCCCGGTATTCCACGGGAACAATGACATAGAAGCCCCGGCGTGGATTGGCTATCCGACCTTTCTGCTTGAGCCTTCGCAAAGCCGCCTCCAGCGCTACATCCGTGCGCTTCACTGCGTTCATCGCTTCGGCCTGGGTGAACGTATAGCGCCCCCCTGCCTGGAGGGCTTCAAGAAATTCGGTCATCGATTTGAGCATAGGGGCATCCTCTGCATCCATTGTGTTTGCAAAAACTAACACTAAATGTCAGATTACGCAAGAATAATGGATCCCCCCTCTATTTAGTAGACAGTTTTTTGAATTTGCTGATGGCGGCCGATGAATTTTTGCAGCAGTTCCCTTCTATAAGTGCACGAGTGCAATTAAGTTAACGACATACCGAAATGCTGTCCCTGCAACTTTCTTGCGGGTTATTTCTGCCGGGTATCGCTGAAGGTGATTACGAACTTCCACTGCGTCAGCGGGGAGGTCCGGTATATCGCCCGCTTTGTGACATTGTCAAACTTATAGCTCGTTTCTCCCGCAGGATTCGACAGTATCTCGTTCGTAGCCTTTTTAAGCGTCTCGCTTCCCAATTCCCGTGGATCCAGAAAGTGGCGATCTGTCTTTCTATGAAGAGCGGTCTGGCCATTCGGAGCCAGTGCAAAAAAGGCTGCATCTGCGCGGAGAGCCAGGGCGGAACCAACCTGCTCGGCGAGCTTATCGAGGAAAGGGGATGCCCCGATCGCACCGATCACCTTGCCGCCCTCCTTCATGGGGATCGCGATCACAGCAGAACGCTGTCCGGTGCTTTTGCTGACGATAAGATCACCCATGATTTTCTGGCCGGACATGAGTTTCGGGAAATAGCCCCTGTCACTCAGCTTTACATTCATCAGCCCTTTATCCACGGTGAAATAGGTGCCGTCGGGACGGACAAACCAGACGATGAGACCACCACCCTCCGACTTTTGATATCCGCTCAACAGAGGCTCCATCTTCTCCCATTGGGCCGATTTCGCCTCGTTAGTGGCGGCCAGGATTTCGAGACTACGCTGAACGGCGCTCATATGCAGATCCGTGTAAGCGACAAAGGCAGAGAGCAGGCTTGGCGCATCTGCCTCAACGGGGGGCTGCGCAATACCAAGTTCGGGAATAATGATCATGAGCAAAGCAGCAACTCTTAATAAATATTTTTTAAACATTTTCATCCCCTTCCTCAAACAATATTAACCGCAAAGGTGAAACTATATGTCACATTATAGCAAAGATTGTTTCCCGTGCAAACCATATCCATTTTTAGAGAAGATCTTTTTCGGTGCTCCATTCCCCAATGCTCCTTTATTCTATTGACACACAAGACAGTTTTTCTTATGCTCCTCCCACGAAAAAGGAAGTTCTTATCAAATTAGCAATTGACAGATTTGGTAACGTGTCACCTGCATTCCCGGATTAGTGTAACGAGTAGTACGCTACAAAGCCAGTAAATATTTACGTTTCAGAGCATTTCCCCTTGACTTTATCATCGTTACATTTTATGATATGTGTAACGATGATCTGGGGAGGCACTGATGGCTG
>JBAQLR010000084.1:0-2438 GCA_049302035.1 Syntrophales bacterium | reverse complement strand
AGCGACGGGTCTGCGCACCGCAGGCGCGACGGAGACGGCGACCATTTGCCCCTACTGTTCCGTGGGATGCGGCATGCTCGTGCATACCAAAGACGGCAAGGTCATCAACACGGAAGGTGACCCGGACCATCCCATCAGTGAAGGCACCCTCTGTTCCAAGGGCGCCTCTTTGTATCAGTTAATAAACAATCCCCTGCGGCTCACCAAGCCCAAATACCGAGCGGTCGGCGCCACGGCATGGCAAGAAGTGGAATGGGACTGGGCGCTCGACCAGATTGCCCAGCGGGTAAAAGAAACCAGGGAGAGAACCTTCAGGACAAAGTCAAAATCCCGGTTAACGGAGAAAAGACCCGACGGCAGTTCACAAACAATTGAGAGGGAATTTGTCGTTAACAGAACCGAAGGCATTGCCCACGTCGGGAGCGCGGCCCTGGACAACGAGGAGTGCTATATGCTCCAGAAGCTCCTGCGCTCCTGGGGGCTTGTCTATATCGAACACCAGGCCCGGATTTGACACTCCGCAACGGTAGCGGCTCTGGCAGAGTCGTTTGGGCGCGGCGCGATGACGAATAACTGGAACGATATTAAAAATGCCGACGTGATTCTGGTGATGGGGGCCAACCCCGCCGAAAACCACCCGGTGTCCATGAAATGGGTTTTACAGGCGCAGGAAAAGGGCGCCAAGCTCATCGTGGTCGATCCCCGCTTTACCAGGACCGCCGCCAAGGCCGATCTTTACGCGCCAATGCGTTCCGGCGCCGACATCGCTTTCCTCGGAGGCATGATCAGCTACATCCTCAACGAGGGCCTCTACTTTAAAGAATATGTGGTCAATTATACCAATGCGACTTTTTTGGTGAATCCGGAGTTTCAGGGGCCGGGGCAATTGGACGGACTTTTTTCGGGATACAATCCAAAAACCAAGAGCTATGACAAGAAAACCTGGACATACCAGATGGCCGCCGATGGAACGCCGAAGCGGGATTTGACGTTGCGGAATCCCAACTGCGTCTTCAAGCTGCTGAAAAAACATTATGCCCGTTATACCCCGGAGCAGGTCTCCGCGATCACCGGCACGCCACAGGAAAAGCTCCTCGCCGTATATCAGCTCTTTGCCTCGACCGGCAGGCCCGACCGGGCCGGAACCGAGCTTTACGCCATGGGCTGGACCCAGCATACCGTAGGTACCCAGAATATCCGGGCGATGTGCATTGTCCAACTCCTGCTGGGCAATATGGGCATCGCCGGCGGCGGCATCAACGCCCTCCGGGGTGAAAGCAACGTTCAGGGTTCAACGGACCATGGGCTCCTCTTCCATATCCTGCCCGGCTATCTTGCCACACCCGGCGCCGCACTTACCGACTTAAAGACTTACGTCGAAAAATACACTCCCAAATCGCTGGATCCGAAAAGCGTCAACTGGTGGAGCAATCGCAGCAAGTACGTCACCAGTTATCTCAAGGCGATTTACGGCGACGGCGCCAACCGGGAAAACGACTTCGGCTACGCCTGGCTTCCCAAACTTGACGAAAAGATGGATTGCTCCTGGCTCACGCTTTTTGACCGGATGTTCCAGGGGAAGTTTGAAGGTTTTTTCGCCTGGGGCCAGAATCCCGCCTGCTCCGGCTCCAATGCGGGCAAGGTGCGGAAAGCGCTTGCCAAGTTGAAGTGGATGGTGAACGTCAACCTCTTCGACAACGAAACGGGCTCCTTCTGGCAAGGCCCCGGCATGGACCCAACTGCCGTCGGTACGGAGGTGTTCCTGCTGCCGGCCTGCTCTTCCGTCGAAAAGGAGGGCAGCATCACCAACAGCGCCCGCCTTGCCCAGTGGCGGACAGCGGCGATCAGCCCGCTAAGTGAAGCGCGGCCCGACGCCGAGATCATCAACGAGCTTTATTTCCGGGTGAAAAAACTCTATCAACTGCAAGGGGGAAAATTCCCGGCCCCCATCAGGAACCTGACGTGGAACTACGGGGCAAGAGACGCCCGCGGCAAGGTCGGGAAGGTGGATATTCATGCCGTGGCCAGGGAAATAAACGGTTATTATCTGGAAGATGTTTACGACAAAAAGGCCACCCCTCCCAAACTCATCGGCAAAAAAGGGGAGCTCTGCGCCAGCTTTGTCCATCTTCAGGACGACGGCTCCACCTCCTGCGGAAACTGGCTTTATTCACAGAGTTATACCCAGAAAGAGGGAAAGATTATCAACATGATGGCCAGAAGAAAGAACGGCGACCCCACGGGTCTCGGGCTTTTTCCGGAGTGGGCATGGTGCTGGCCGGTAAACAGGCGAATCCTTTACAACCGCGCCTCGGTGGACCCGCAGGGCAGACCCTGGGACGCCGAGCGGGCGGTGATAAAGTGGAACCCCGGAAAACTGGACAAAAACTCGCAGCAGCCGGGCGTCTGGGAAGGCGATGTGCCGGACGGGCCGGCCC
>JBAQLR010000083.1:0-10348 GCA_049302035.1 Syntrophales bacterium | reverse complement strand
CGTTTGTTCCGCCGGGGCCGATGCCCTGACGACGGGCGTGCTGCCCACTCCCGGCGTCGCCTTTTTGAGTTGTAATCTGCAGGCCGATGCCGGTGTGGTCATTTCCGCTTCTCACAATCCATACGAGGATAACGGCATTAAGATTTTTGACCGTGGCGGCTTCAAACTCTCCGATGAGCAGGAGTTGGCCGTGGAAAGATTGATCCTGGGCGAAGAATCCTTACCGCAACCGGCGGCGCCTGGCCCCTGTGGCCGAACTCTCCGGCAGGGCGATGCCGAGGAGCGCTACCTGGATTTTTTGAAGCAGACCCTGTGCCCGGCCCTGGAACTCCGCGGGCTCAAGATTGCGATTGATTGTTCCCATGGCGCTACATCCCAGGTGGCGCCCAAAATCTTCCGGGAGTTGGGCGCCGATACGACGGTGCTTTCCCATGAACCAAACGGCGTCAACATCAATCTCAACTGCGGTTCGCAACATCCGGAAACGCTCGCCCGTACAGTATTGGCCACGAGGGCGGCCGCAGGTTTTGCCTTTGATGGCGACGGCGACCGCCTGATCGCCGTAGATGAAAAAGGCCAGGTATTGACGGGGGATCAGATTCTTACCATCTGCGCCGCAGCACTGAAAAAAGCCGGACGGCTCACGAACAACCTGGTCATCCGCACCGTCATGAGCAACTGCGGTATGGGGGCGGCCTTACAGTCTCTGGGCATAGAATCCATCCTGACCGACGTGGGCGACCGGGCCGTTCTCCAGGCCATGCAGGCCCGGGGCGCGGTTATCGGCGGCGAAGATTCCGGGCATCTCATCTTTCTGCAACACCACCATACCGGCGATGGTATCTTGAGCGCGCTGCAATTATTGGCGGTTATGGAGACTGAAGGCAAGCCCCTGTCGGAACTGGCAAAAATCATGACCATCTTTCCCCAGGCCTTGATCAACGTGAAGGTCGCAAGCAGGGTGGATACGGCAACAGTGCCGGAAATTGTCAGGATCATCAGGGATGTAGAAGGCAAGCTGAGCGCGGCGGGCCGGGTGCTCGTCCGTTATTCGGGTACGCAAAATATCTGTCGGGTGATGGTCGAAGGCCCCACCGCCGATCTCACGGAACGCTATTGCCGGGAAATCGCTGATGTTGTGCAGGAAAGGTTGGGGTGAAACTCAGAAGATGAGAAGCAACTTTAGCGGCGCCAAGGCCCGTTGCCAGGAGTGCGTCACTCCCAGGAACTCTATTGCTTGATGGTGATCGGCATATCCGGTGTGCCGACATAAAAAACAACAATTACGGCTGGTTCATGCCCCGTGTTCTTGCCGCAGTGCCATTTATTTACAATCTCCACGACTGGGTCTCCGGCTTTGAGATGCAGGGTTTGACCATCTTTGGTGGTGACCGTGAGTTCGCCGCTCAGCAGCATGCCGACATTTATCACAGGATGTTTATGCATTGGCAAGGCGGTTCCGACGGGAATGGTGATGCGCAAAATCGTTATTTCAGGTCTGGTAGTCGGATATGCCGACAGGGCCGCGCCATCCCAGCTTAAACCCGTTTTTGCCAACTCCGCAACGGTGATGCCAATTGGATCCCCAGCTTGTGCGGGAACTGCGAGCAATAATGCCAGACAAAGAGCCCCTAGTAGTTTTTTCATGCTTTGCTTCCCCCCTTAACATCAGATCTATTGCTGACAAACGTGACAATAATACGTGCCTCGTCCGGCCAGCTTGAGCCGCGCCATCTTGGCGCCGCAGTGGTGGCAAGGCTCTCCTTCCCGCCCATACGCCTGCAGGTGGTACTGATATTCTCCCGGTTGGCCGTAAAGATCCCGCCAGTCGGAGATGGATGTCCCACGACAGCCAATGGCTTTTGACAAAATTACTTTCGCGGCCCCACCGATCTTTTTCCACTCCGGCAGGGAAATGCTGTTTGCGGCCCGCCAGGGGCTGATAGAAGTTTTATAAAGGATCTCACAGGCGTAGATATTGCCGATCCCGGCAATCACCCGCTGATCCAGGAGGAATGACTTGACAGGCATTTTTCTTGATTTCGCGCTTTCCCGGAGGAGCAGGGGAGAGAACTTTCCCAGGGGGTCATATGCGCCAGTCGGAACGGGGGGATCGTCCTGCAAGGTAAGGGTGGCAAAGCGGCGCGGATCGATCAGGTACAGCAAGCCATGCTTGAAGGTCATGGTCCAACGGACGTGTTTCAGCTCTGCGGGTTCCCGCTGCCAAAGCAGCCGACCGGTCATCCGCAGGTGCAACCGCAGCGTCTGACCGTTGTTGAGGGGGAGATTCAGCCCTTTACCGATGCGGTAGGGCATAAGCATGGTGTGACCGGCCATGTTTTCCAGCGCCCCCAGCTTGACATCAAGGATCCGGGTCGCCAGGACTTTTTTCCCGGCGATTACCTCCTTAAGTTGGCGACAGAGAGTTTCCACCTCAGGCAGCTCAGGCACCTTTTTTTCTCCTTCGCATATTTTTACAACCTTTTTTCATTTTCTCCCTATTCATGTCAAGAAATTTTCCGGAAAAATGTAAAAAAACATAAAAAAATCTTGACACTTGCATCCAATGAGAGTAGAGCCGCGAAAGATGGCTTGCGGGTGCTTGCATTTGGGCACGGACACTCTTGGAAAGCCAACGATAATCGGCCCCTGTCGGGTTAGCGGCGTAAACTGAGGGGGTTAGTCTCACCACCGATGCTGAAGGAGGTAATTAATGGAAGAAGATCCCCTGTTTGAGGAGGAGGCAGAGCCTCCAGGTAGGTCAACCGGTTCCCAAACGTTGAAAATATCTGGGTCAGGCTTCTTGCCGCCCCCTCGCAACCAATCCTCCCCCCCCGTTTTCCTCATGAAAACGAATGGACAGTCTGTAACTTGCAAAGAAAACCCCCGCTCCCCCGACTTTCGCAAGCGTTTTTTTCCTGCAACATCTTACCAGGCTTGGCATGATTGGCACTGGCAATTAAAAAATCGCATCACCGATGCCGACCGCCTCTCGGAAATCCTCAGGCTTTCCAGCATGGAGCGGCTTGCCGTCGAGCGGGGCAGAGCCATGCCTTTGGCGATCACGCCTTATTATGCCAGTTTGCTGCACGCTGACGATGCGAGTCACCCGCTGAGGCGCACGGTAATCCCTTCCCTGGAGGAAAGCGCTTTTGGCAACGGGGAACAGGGCGATCCCCTGGAAGAGGAACGTGACAGCCCCGTACCGGGCATTGTGCACCGCTATCCCGATCGCGTCCTCTTTCTCGTTACCGACTATTGTTCCACCTACTGCCGCTACTGCACCCGTTCGCGTCTGGTGGGCGGCAGCAATCATCCCCGATGCGACGAAAGGAGCTGGGAGAAGGGGATTGCCTACATTACGGGCAATTCCGGGATTCGCGATGTCCTGCTCTCCGGCGGCGATCCGCTCACCTTGAGCGATGAACGGCTGGAGTGGCTTTTGGCGCGCTTGAAAATGATTCCCCATGTGGAGATGGTGCGCATCGGCACCAAGGTGCCGGTAGTCATGCCACAGCGGATCACGCCAGCCCTGGTCCGCGTTTTGAAGCGCTATCATCCCCTGTGGATGAGTTTGCATGTCACCCACCCGGAAGAATTGACGCCGGAAATGTATCAGGCATGTAAGAGATTGGCCGACGCCGGCATCCCCCTGGGCAGCCAGACGGTGCTCCTGGCCGGGATCAATGATAACGTGGAAACGATGACGCGCCTCGTGCGCGGGTTGCTCCAATTCCGGGTAAAACCCTATTATCTCTACCAGTGCGATCCCATTCCCGGATCATACCATTTTCGCACTCCCATCAGTAAGGGCCTGGAAATTATCCAGGGGTTACGAGGCCACACAACGGGTTATGCCGTTCCCTCTTATGTGATTGACGCTCCCGGCGGCGGCGGCAAGATTCCCCTTTTACCGGAATATCTGGTGGGTAAGGAAGGCAACGAGCTCATTCTCCGGAACTATGTCGGCGGGCTCTATCGTTATCCCGATTGCATCCCGACGCATGAAATTTTTCATTGACATAACGCTTGTCAATTTACGGAGTTACCTTGGCGAATGGTAAAGAAGACGAAGCAGTTGCATGTTGGGATCACCTACGATCTGCGCCGTGATTATCTGGCTGCCGGCTTCTCGGAAGAAGAAACGGCCGAATTTGACCGGGTCGATACCATCGATGCCCTGGAAGAGGCGTTGTCAGCTCTCGGTTATGCCGTCCGGCGCATTGGCAATATCAAGGCTCTGGTTGAGCGTCTGGCCAGAGGCGAGCGTTGGGACATGGTCTTTAACGTCGCCGAAGGTTTATACGGGTTCAGCCGGGAGGCACAGATCCCGGCCCTGCTTGAAGCCTACCGGCTCCCCTGCACTTTTTCCGATTCCCTGGCACTGGCGCTCACGCTCCACAAAGGCATGACCCAAACAATCGTCCGTTCCTGGGGGATTCCTACGGCGGATTTTTTCGTTGTGCAGACCCTGGCGGATTTGCCGCAGGTAAAGCTGCCTTTTCCTCTCTTTGCCAAACCCGTCGCCGAAGGAACGGGCAAGGGTGTCAGCGATGCCTCAAAAATTGTCTCGGAAACAGCCTTGGGGGACGTTTGTCGACAACTGCTGAAAAAGCACCATCAGCCGGTATTGGTGGAAACCTATCTTCCCGGCCGCGAATTTACTGTGGGGATCGTGGGCACGGGCGAGCAGGCCCGCGTTTTGGGCACGGTAGAGATCCTGCTTAAAGAGCAGGCCGAAAAACACGCCTATTCCTACGTTAACAAGGAACGCTACGCCGAGCTTGTGGAATATCGGCTGGTTGATGATGCGACCGCGATTCAGGCGGAAGTAACTGCCCTTGATGCCTGGCGGGCGCTAGGATGCCGCGATGCCGGCCGCGTCGATCTCCGCGCCGATGCTGCGGGAAAACCTCGCTTTCTGGAGGTTAATCCCCTGGCAGGCTTACACCCCCGGCATTCCGATCTGCCCATCATCTGCGCTTTAAAAGGCATCACCTACCGGCAACTCATCGGCTTCATCATGGAGGCAGCCTGGCAGCGTCAGCCGGACTATCCGGGCAGGACCGCATGAAGGTTGTCGTCTTGCACGGGCAGGTTGAGGAAGGGGCTGCCGCAGACGAACAGGACGTCCTGGTGCAGGTGGGTTGTGTCTCCCAAGCCCTGACACGGTTGGGATATGAACCTGTTCCCCTCGTCTTTTCCCTGAATATGGACCAAACTGCCGCTCAATTGCAAAACCTGCAGCCGGCCTTCGTTTTTAACCTTGTAGAGGGGATTGCCGGCCGGGGCAGCCTGATCGCCTGCGCCCCGTTGCTTTTGGATACGCTATCCCTTCCCTACACCGGCGTGCAGGCAGAGGCCATGTTCCTGACCTCCGGCAAGCTTACGGCGAAAAAAATTCTGCGTGCTGCCGGAATCGCCACGCCGGATTTTTTAACCTTTGACGCTCCCCTGCCCTCCGAACAGGCGGAGAACCGCTTCATCGTCAAAGCGGTGTGGGAACATGCTTCCCTGGGATTGGATGAAAGCGCCGTCTTTTGTCCCGCCGAACCTGGACAGGTACGGCAGAAAATCCTGGCCTTGCAGCAGCACCTTGGTGGCCCTTGCTTCGCAGAAGTTTTCATTGAAGGCAGAGAGTTCAATGTTTCCCTGCTGGGAAGCGTTGCGGGTCCGACGGTATTGCCCCCTGCCGAGATAATCTTTGTCGATTATCCCCGCGACAAGGTACGCATGGTTTGCTACCGCGCCAAATGGATGGCCGACTCTTTTGAATACGGGCACACCTGCCGCAGTTTTGCCTTCCCCGGCGAAGATGAACCATTGCTGACGCAATTAGCCGAGCTGTCTGTCCGGTGTTGGCAGCTCTTTGGACTGCGTGGCTATGCCCGCGTCGATTTCCGGGTGGATGAAGCTGGCCGCCCCTGGGTGCTGGAGGTCAATGCCAACCCCTGTATTTCTCTTGATGGCGGTTTTGTCGCCGCCGCCGCCCAGGCCGGGCTGGATTATCAGGCCCTGATTGATCGGATTATCAGGGATCTGCCGCCGCAAGACACGCTATGTTGACCAAAGTTGTTACCTATCGCCAGGAAGTTTTTGACCAGGACCGGGAGCTTGTCCGGGCGATTGTCCGTTCCAGCGGTTTTTTTTCCAACGCAGAAATTGATGTTGCCGTGGAATTGGTGGAAGAACGGCTGCGCCAAGGGGAAAAAAGCGGCTATTTCTTCCTTTTTGCAGAACGGGGAGGTGAGCTGGCGGGTTACACCTGTTTCGGCCCCATTCCAGGTACGCGGCAAAGCTATGACCTTTACTGGCTGGCCGTTGCCGATCACCTTCGCCACCAGGGCCTCGGTAAAGCCATCCTGTCTCATTGCGAAATCCTGATCGGTCACCGGGGCGGCGGCAGGATTTACATCGAAACTTCTTCACGCCCGCAATACGCGGAAACCGTTGCCTTTTACCGGGGGTGCGGCTATCGGGAGACGGCCTTCCTGGAAGATTTCTACGCCCCCGGCGACGGCAAAATCATTATGCTGAAGGCCTGGTGACAGCGCCGTCAAGCCACAGCGCGTAAGCAGACCATCCAGAGGAAAATCCCTTGCTATTTGTGCGGTTATTGGATAGAAGGAACGGCGGATTTATATCTCTGCAAAGAGCGATGTAATGGCCTAAAATTGCAGGCAAAATGGCAGTGGAAGGAGAGGGAATATGCGCTTTATACCCAGGGAAGAGAAGTTCTTCGATCTGTTTGAGGAATTGGCCGATAAAATTGAGGAAGGGATCAAGTTTTTTTTGGAAATGGTGGAAAAATATGACTACTCCGACGAAAAAGTGGCCCGCCTCAAGGAAATTGAGCATGAGGCGGATATCATCACCCACACCACCTATGCCAAGATGCATACAACCTTTCTGACACCTCTGGACCGTGAGGATATTTGTGCCCTCGTCAATAAAATGGACAGTGTCCTCGACATGATTGAGGCATCCGCCATGCGCATCAATCTTTACAAGGTAAAAACTCCCTCTGAGGCCATCATTGAACTGGCCCTGATTCTCGACAAGGCCGTCAACAAAATCAAAATCATTGTCCACGGGATGCGGGACATGAAAAACGCCCGCCGGATATTGGATGCCTGCGTGGAGATCAACACCCTGGAAAATGAAGGCGATGTGATCCTGAGAAAGACGATTGCCCGGTTGTTCGAAAATGAGAAGGATGTTGTTGAGTTGATCAAATGGAAGGAAATTTACGAGCGACTGGAAGAAGCCATTGATGTTTGTGAAGACGTTTCCAACATTGCCGAAGGTATTGTATTGAAACATGGATAATTCCCTGCTGTTTGTCATCTTTGTCGTCGTTGTGGCCCTGGTTTTCGATTTCATCAACGGTTTCCACGATTCGGCTAATTCCATATCCACCGTTGTTTCCACACGGGTTCTTTCTCCCCGGAATGCCGTTATGTGGGCGGCTTTTTTTAATTTTATCGCCGCTTTCATGATCGGCGTTTCGGTGGCAAAAACGATCGGTACGGGGATTATTAGTCCGGAGATTGTGGAGGATCATCTCGTCCTGGCGGCCTTGGGCGGCGCGATCATCTGGAATCTCATAACCTGGTATTTCGGCTTGCCCAGCAGTTCTTCCCATGCCCTGATCGGAGGGTTGATCGGCGCCGGTTTAGTAAAAGGCGGCCTTGAGGTTCTGGTTTATAAAGGGATTGCCAAAGTGACGATTTTTATCGTCCTTTCCCCCTTAATCGGCATGGCTTTGGGGCTTTTGCTGATGGTGCTCACCCTTAACCTCAGCCGTTATTCCAATGTTGCCAAGGCAGATAAACTGTTTCGCAAGCTGCAATTATTTTCCGCGGCGATGTACAGCCTGGGGCACGGCATGAACGACGCTCAGAAAACGATGGGGATTATTGCCATGATTCTGTTCAGTCGCGGCTACCTGGGGACAACGTTTCACATCCCCTTTTGGATTGTACTGCTCTGCCATGCCGTTATTGCCCTGGGAACGATGTGTGGTGGCTGGCGCATTGTAAAGACTATGGGCACCAAGATCACCAAGCTCCGCCCGATGGGTGGTTTCTGCGCCGAGTCGGCGGCAGCCCTGGCTATTATCGGCGCCTCCTTTGCCGGGATTCCCGTCAGTACGACCCATACCATTACGGGCGCCATCATGGGGGTTGGAACCACGCACCGACTCACTGCCGTGCGTTGGGGGGTGGCGGGCGCCATCCTTTGGGCCTGGTTGTTGACCATCCCCGTTTCGGCCCTCATTTCCGCAACTCTCTATCTGACATTGGAAAATTTCTTTTCATAATCATTCTTACGGGAGCTTTGCAAACATCCATGGTAAAGCGCTTTTTGTCCCGCTGGCTCCCCTTCATTGTCTACTGTACCCTGATCGTCTGGCTTTCCTTGACGCCGACGCCGGCGACTATTGATGATGCCTTCTTCGGGTGGGACAAGTTTCAACATGCCGCTGCCTATGGCGTACTTGCCCTGCTGGCTTTCCGTGCTTTCGGCGATGACCCTGACGCCGTAAAATGGCGCTGGCTGAAAGCCGTCGTGGTAACCGTCTGCATCGGCGGCCTGCTGGAAATCGCCCAAGGCTTATTCACAAAGACGAGAACCGCCGAGTTTGACGATCTCCTGGCCGATCTGATCGGGGCGGGCGGCGCTTACCTGGCAGTCCTGATGTACCGTTTCATCATACCGGGAGAAAAAAAGAACAGGAGTTAACCATGTACATTGTCATCCTGGCCGGAGGGGCCGGCACCCGTTTCTGGCCGCTTTCCCGCCAACTGCGGCCGAAACAGCTTATGTCGGTTTTCGGGGGAAAATCCATGCTGCAGCGGACCGTCGAGCGGGTTCTGCCACTGAAGCCCCAGGGTATCCTGGTGATAACAAATGCCCTCCAGGCGGCGGAAACGGTGGCACAATTAGATTATCTGCACGATGCCTCCATCGAGGTTATTGCCGAGCCGGTAGGACGTAACACGGCGCCGGCAATCGCCCTGGCCGCCTGTATTATTGCGCGTCGGGATTCTGCTGCGGTGATGGCCGTGCTCCCTGCCGATCATTATATCAGGGATGAGGAGACCTTCCGGGGGACGCTCCTGCGGGCTCAATCATTGGCGCAGCAAGGTTTCCTGGTAACGCTGGGGATCAAGCCGGACAGACCGGAAACGGGATACGGATATGTTGAAGCGGGCGGGGAGCTTTGCGAAGCGGGTTCCTATCAGGTGACGCATTTTGCGGAAAAGCCGGTGCTGGCAAAGGCGCTGGAATATCTGGCCGCCGACAACTATTACTGGAACAGCGGCATGTTTGTCTGGCAAACACAGGCTGTCTTGTGTGAACTGGAGCAGTGTCTGCCAGACCTTTGTCTGGCCCTCCAACCGCTCCGTTGCCCGGACGTGGGGGCACAAACCGCCCTGGAGCCACTGCTTGAAGCCATCTATGGAGAGATCAAGAGTGAATCCATCGATTACGGCGTTATGGAAAAGGCGGGAAAGGTAGCGGTTATCATTGCTGATTTCGGCTGGAGCGATGTGGGGAGTTGGGGGGCGTTGCCGGAAGTAATACCCTCTGACGCTGCCGGGCATGTGGCCATCAATGCCAGGGAGTTAATCAGCATTGATGCTGTCCGCTGTCTGGCCTATGGCGGAGACAAGTTGGTCGCCCTGGTAGGCGTCAAGGACCTGATTGTCGTAAACACTCCCGATGCCTTGCTGGTTTGTGCGGCGGACCGGGCGCAGGAGGTAAAAAAAGTGGTGGAAACGTTGGTAGAGCGCGGTTTCACAGAGTACCTATAGCAAGAAGGAGAGAAAACTTCATGGGCAACGAAGGCAACAAGATCATCTACACAATGATGGGGGTAAGCAAGTATTACGACAAAAGGGCGGTTCTCAAGGACATCTCTCTTTCCTATTTTTATGGCGCAAAAATTGGTGTCCTGGGCACCAACGGTTCCGGCAAGAGTTCTTTGTTGCGAATCCTGGCCGGCATGGACAGCGATTTTGTCGGCAAGACCATCCCTTCCCCCGGTTATACCATCGGCTTTCTTGAACAGGAACCCCGGCTCGATGAGGCAAAGACGGTCAAGGACATGGTGGCAGAGGGCGTGCAGCAGGTTATGGATATGATGGAGGAATATAACGCCATCGCGGAAAAATTTTCCGAACCGATGTCCGACGAAGAGATGAACAAGCTGATGGAGCGTCAGGGGGTAGTTCAGGAGCAGTTGGACAACCTGGATGCCTGGGATATCGATTCCCGGCTCGAGATGGCAATGGATGCCCTGCGCTGCCCGGCCGGCGAGATGTCCGTGAAGGTGCTGTCC
>JBAQLR010000082.1:0-6382 GCA_049302035.1 Syntrophales bacterium | reverse complement strand
GCCAAAGGCCCCTGCCAGTGTGCCGCCGCCTGCCGCCGAGAGCAGGAAACCATATCCGTGGGCGCCGCTATGCCAGATGTCGCGCGCAAAAATCGGAAAGAGATTCCGGTAAGACCGCCCAAAGATTGCCATAAGCGCCGAGAGTATCAACAGGATGAGAATAAATCGCGTTCGCCACGCGTAAATCAGGCCGTCCAGCATAGATTGGCCAAAGGAAGCATGAATGCCACCGTTGTGCGTAGGCACGTCGCGCGTGGCCTTGAGGGCGATCAATACCGCCAGGTAACTGATGCCATTCAAGAAAAACAGCGTACCTACTCCAAGAGGGCCGATCAGGGCGCCGGCAATAGCCGGGCCGATCAGCGCTGCTCCATTGTATGTCGCAGCGCTGAGGGACAGCGCATTCATCAAGTCACGCTTAGGAACAAGATCCGGGATCACGGAGCGGCGCGCCGGGTTATCGAAAGCCAGGAGCGTGGCGTTAATAAACGAAGCCGCCAGGATGTACCAGACGGTGATCAGATTCATCCAGGTCAGGAGCGCCAGCGCAAAGGACATCAGCATCATTGCTATCTGCGTAACATATAAAAGCCGAATGCGGTGGACACGGTCCGCCACCGCGCCGCCGACCAGCGGCAACAGAATCATCGGTAGGGCAAGGCTCAGCCCGAGCAATCCGAGCCATAGCGGCGAATTAGTCAATTGCAGGACGAGCCAACCCATTCCCACATCTTGTATCCATGTCCCCACATTTGAAACGATGAGACCGGACCAGAGCAGCACAAAGTTCCTGTGTTGCAGTGCCGCATAACGAGGAGTAGTTGACGCAGCAGCACTCAATGAATCACCTTTCTAAAAAATAATACGTTGAATTAGCTTGCGGGACAGGAAATCGGAATTCGCCGGGCATCATACTTCATTTGAAGTGATAGGACAACACTAAATATTCGTGAATTCCGGGGTGAGGTGGCCGGGGTTGGTGAAACAGCCTGTTTTGTGAAATAAGCACTACCCTACTGTGGACAGGAAAAAGTTAGCTTAAATCCGCTGTGTATTTTTTAACACACTGTACAGGGTAGCCCATTTCAACTTTTTTACGAAATAACCAATTATTTCCGGTTATGCTAATTAGAAGCAGGATGGTGGGGGTCGTTAGCCCTAAAATAACTACAGAACAGGGTAGTTTTCTCTCTGTCACTTTTTCTGCGGTAATATGGAACCAACTAGAAAGAATGGGAGTTCCTGGAATTAAGGGGTTCACCGTAGCTGGTCCTGGCGGCGCTATTGCAATAATCAGTATTGAACAGCTATACTACGGTCATGCCCGCCAAGTGGCTGCTGCTCTGTGGGGTACAACCCTTTCTTCAATGGTTGGAAAGTTTGTTATCGTAGTAGATTCTGATGTAGATATCTATGATATTAATAAAGTCCTTGTAGCCGTTGCCAACAGATGTCGCGGCGCTAAAGACGTTATTTTCTATGAAGGGACATTTGGAGGCCCATTAGACCCAAGCAATTCCCCTGAAGTTTTAAAAGAGACCGGTGAAATTGGCAAATGGGATCGGGTTTTAATAGATGCCACTTGGCCCTATGAATGGGAGCCAAGAGAGGAATGGGGGGGCTTAAACATCCCCCGGCGTGCTTAGCTGAAGAAGATATAATGGAAAAGGTGAGAGAAAGGTGGGATAAATACGGTATCGGTTAATTTAGAATTATCTTAGGGATCGTAAAATAATTATTTGTTGACAGGAGGAAAATTCAGAACAAAACATCGGGTGTCATGGTCACAACAAAAGGACTCAATGGACAACCGGGGACATTCCTCTTTCCAAAGCGGAATTAGCCAAGGGGGAAAGCAAAAAACCCTTGACTTTTGAGGGAGGGGTTATGTATGCCAGCTAAGGTTAAGGTCTCTTCAAGGATGTGATTGTGTATGGAAGATGGAAGGAAAATGGTAGTTTTTCAAATAGATTCATTTAATGCATGCTTCAGGACATCTAAACAGGGGGACTAAAATGAAAAAAACGTATCTACACCGCATTTGTTTTGTTTTCTCCGCACTACTGATTACTATGATGTTAGTTCCGTGTGGGCTGAAGGCCGAGGGCCAAGGGGGTAAGGCTCGTAAGACTGTTAATCTCGTCACCAATGCTGTAGGTTCAGGCCTTTACACTGTATCGGTAGCTCAGGCACAGGCTATCTCCCGGAATTCAAATATCGATGTAATCTTGCAACCAACTCAAGGGGCTCTTATAGTTCCTAACACTGTAAATTCGGGGGAAGCAGAGTTTGGTCTGGCTGCAGCCGATTACCTCACTGCAGAACAAAAAAACCTGCGGGCTGTTCAGGTAGGTCATAACGTCCTGTTCGCGTTCGTAACCGGGGCCGACAGCGGCATAAAAACCATCGGGGATCTGAAAGGCAAAAAGATCCAAAGAATACGCCCCGGTGGAGGGCCGGTAATTGAGGACCTTTCTGCCGCAGTTCTACAGGCCTTCGGTATTGATCCGGACAAAGACGTAGTATCAGTTAGGGCAGAAAGTTCCAGCAAGGCGCTTCATGATGTTATTGAGGGGCGGGCTGCTGCAACTTTCACTTCTCTTGGCGGATCGAAAATGGAGGAATTCGACAAAACTGTCAAGGGTGGGAGCTACGTAGTTCCTTTCCCCAAGGATAAGTTCGAACTGATTAGGAAAAAAATCCCTTGGGTGAAACTGGAGGTTATTCCAGCCGGGAGCCTCCCGGGAGTGAAAACCGATACTACCGTATTTTCTATATCAGCAATTCTGATTGCTAACGCATCTGTACCCGATGATGTCGTGTACACTTTCGTTAAAACCCTTATCAATCAACAAAAGGAATTGGAAAAAATACACCCGTATTTCAAAGAGTGGACTTTAGATCGAGCCGTGCAGTCGGATATCATACCATTTCACCCAGGCGCCATTAAGTACTATACGGAAAGAGGGGTCTGGAAACTTTCGAAGCAAAAGAAGCCCAAGAAAAAGTAATCAACAACCCCATAAGGCCGCCAGTATGTAACTGGCGGCCTATTCAGAAAACGTATTCCAGAGTTTTTTCCGTCGTAGATCGCCAATCAGAGCGATGCAAACCTTTTTGATGTAACTGTGTGCACATGAGGAGGACAATTTGGTGAAAAACGGTCGTGACAGCGTACAAGTCCCTTCCCCTCAAGGTGAAGAACATTTCAGGCGATCTTACCGTGGAATTTTAGGGACAATAATCCGTGTCGTGGCCACGTTGCTGCCTATATACGTCTTTCTTTATCTCCTTGGGGTGTTCTACCGAAGAAACTTTTTCATTTACGGTCCCCAGCACAGGGCCATATTCTTGACAATTATCCTTTTCCTTGTTTTCATGCTTGTGCCTGCATCGAAGAACGCCCCTCGGCAAGCCCCGGCCTGGTACGATGTAATTTTTATTATAGCTTCAATCGTGGGTAATGTTTATTTTATCGTAAACTATACTTCAATAATAATGTTTGCTGGAGCTGCTGCCGGGCCTTTGCAGCAGTTCATGGCTGTCTGCGTACTCATACCGTTGTTTGAAGCGACTCGCCGTACGTCAGGATGGGGACTGGTGATCGTAGGTTTCATTTTTTTGCTTTACGCCAAATTCGGTTATATTGCGACGGGGTTATTCCACACCGCGAATTATTCCTTTGGACGCTTGATGTCATATACATATCTGTCTACGGAGGGAATATACGGTGTGGCCCTCGATGTTGGCGCTACTTTGATAATTGGCTTTATTACCTTTGGCACTCTTCTGACCAAATCGGGTGCGGGTGAGTTTTTCTTTAATATCGCCGGTGCCCTTGTAGGCCACGTGCGGGGCGGGCCAGCCAAGGCCGCTTCGATAGCCAGCGGCTTGTTTGGCACTATATCGGGAAGCGCTGTCAGTGACGCTGCCGTAACGGGCAGTATTACTATTCCGATTATGAAGCGTGCCGGCTACAGCGCGGTTTTTGCTGCCGCAGTCGAAGCAACGTCAGCCACAGGAGGAGCCCTGATGCCCCCTGTTATGGCTGCGACAGCGTTTATCATGTCGGAGTTCAGCGGCCTGGGTTATCCGGCTATTGTCAGGGCAGCGGCCATACCAGCCCTGCTGTATTACGCCTCTATTTACTTTCAAATTGATTTCAGGGCTGCCAAGCTGGGCTTGCGGGGTTTACCGCGCCATGAACTCCCCCGGCTGGGCGCAACGTTCCGTAAGGGCTGGATGTTTGTTGTACCTTTGTTTGTTTTGGTACTTTTAATGGTGATTTTGCGGTTCCAACCCGGCCATTCTATTGTTTGGGCAGGCTTGAGTCTTATTGCAGTCAGTTTTTTACAAAAAGAAAAGGAAGCCTGGCTCGGGATCCGGAAGACTCTGACCGCCTTTCATGACGCAACATTAGGATGTCTTATGATTGGGCCTTTAGTAGGATTAGCAGGGGTTATAGTATCAGCAGTTACTATAACAGGACTGGGTATTAACCTGTCGTCCAAGTTAATCATACTGGCCGGAGGATCGATGTGGATTTTGTTGATATTGGTAGCGTTTTTGGCTCTCATTTTGGGGATGGGAATTCCCATCAACGCAATATACATCTTGCTTTCCATTCTCTTGGTCCCCGCCATGATCCAAATGGGTCTGTCTGTTCTGGTGGCTCACTTTTTTGTATTTTACTGGGCGCTGGCCTCCTTTATCACCCCTCCTATGTGTCCGGCCGTGTTTGTCACCTGCGGGATCGCCGGAGCGCCCGTCTGGCCTACCGGTCTTCAGGCTGTGAGGCTATCAGTCATCGCTTTTATGGTTCCTTTCATGGCCGTAATTGACCCGGCCTTGTTCATGGTAGGAGCGCCGTTGGAAATCATTTCAGCTACGCTAACAGCGATTTTTGGTTGTTATCTGCTAGCCGCCGGATTTGAAGGCTATTTATTGGTGGAAGCACCAATGTGGCAAAGGCTCATCTTCCTGATTGCAGGTGGCCTCCTTATTTTTCCAGGTTGGACAACAGATGCTATTGCTCTAATTTTATTGATAGTACCGGCATACTATCAGATAACGACTCGCCGGAGCCGAAAAGGCTTAATAAGTGCTTAGCGCTTGCAAAACATCATTTTATAAAAGGGGAATATTATGCCAGTAAGCAAGAAGAAACTCGAAAAAGAGGAAACCACATACTCCAGGTGGTTAGCCAACCACCAGGGCATACCAGTCCTAAAAGGGTCCAGCATTCCTAACCTTAATGAGGTCGAAGTATTCTCCTGGGAACGAACCGGGGGAAAGGGAGTGTACATCGAGCTGGAGGGAGCGGAAGGAACCAATGATTCGTATATATGTGAGATTCCTCCCGGTGCATCGCTTAACCCCGAACGACACCTTTATGAAGAGGTGATATATGTATTGAGTGGTCGGGGAGCGACTACGGTCTGGAACGACGAGCAACACAAACGGACATTTGAATGGCACGAAGGGAGTTTGTTCGCTATTCCCCTGAACGCTTGGCACCAGCTCTTCAACGGCCAGGGTGGCGAACCTGCCCGTTTTTATGCAGTTACCTGCGCCCCGCTCGTATTCAACTTTTTCCATAACGAGGACTATGTCCTGAATGACCCGTTTGTTTTTTCAGACCGTTTCAATGGGCAGGAAGATTTCTTTAGCGGGGAAGGTAAATCTCTACCAGGCCGGATGTGGGATACAAACTTTGTGGACGACGTCCGCGATTTCCCTTTGCAGGAATGGAAAGAGCGTGGCGCGGGTGGTCGCAACGTCCTGTTCGAGCTTGGCGATGGAACGATAGCGGCCCATATTTCAGAGTTTCCGGTAGGAACATACAAGAAAGCTCACCGGCACGGTCCCGGAGCCCATGTTATCATAGTGAAAGGCCACGGGTATTCGTTGTTATGGAAAGAAGGCCAGGAAAAACAAAAAATAGACTGGGCGCCGGGAAGCGTCCTCGTTCCCCCAAACATGGCGTTTCATCAGCATTTCAACACCGGGGGTGCTCCGGCCAGATACCTGGCCATACGCTGGGGAAGCAAAAAGTACCCTGTCCCCTGGGATAAATCAGTGCTGGAGCAGGTTGATAAGAGTTTGACAGAGGGGGGAAACCAGATAGAATATGAAAATGAAGACCCGCGAGTTAGAAAACTTTTTGAAGAAGAAACGGCCAAACACGGCGTGGAGTGTAAAATGCCGCCAGTTGCCCGGTAGAGCAGGAGCTAAGACGGTGAGGGTATCTTAAATGGTAAGCGATCACAGGGGGGTAGCCCGCAGAATTATTTTTCAAACTGGTAAGGAATTTATGGCGACATTGGATAATTTATGTTACAGCGCCTGCTCAGAAAGGATAGGGCAGGCAGGACATGGCAGA